>DASQKY010000044.1 GCA_035630295.1 Acidimicrobiales bacterium
GCGGCCACCGCGAACACGCCGTAGCCGAAGACCAGGACGCGGCCCCAGCCCGAGGACAGGCTCCCCGTGTGGTCAGGCACCGGCGCCAGCCCAGATCGCGTCGAGCCGGAGCTCGAGGCCGATCACCGTGAACACGGCGACCGCCAGCACCGCCGTGCCGGCGCGAGAGCGTTCGGCGAGCGACCAGAAGGCGCCCACGGGCAGCGCGAGCGCGATCCCGACCAGATAGCTCACGAACAGCACCCCGGAGACCTCTCGTGAGGTCTGGGCGAGGGCCACCGAGCCGACCACCAGCTGGACCACCAGGAGCAGCTCGACCACGGCGAGGACCACGAACATCGGGTCCCCGGCCACCTCGTCCTTGGCCAGCAGCACCAAGGTGCCGACCAGTGCGATGCCGGCGGCGGCGTACACCAGCACCTCCAGCCAGACGTTCACGCCCCGAACCCTAGACTCACGCCGTGCCCGAGCCCGCCACCGACTGCGCTGTCGAAGTCGACGGCCTGGTCATGCGGTACGGCGAGAAGCTGGCCGTCGACGACCTCAGCCTCACCGTGGAGCGGCACACGATCACCGCGGTGCTCGGCCCCAACGGGGCGGGCAAGACGACCACGCTGCGCATGCTGGCCACCCTGTCGGTCCCCGACGGGGGCACGGCCCGGCTCCTGGGCCACGACGTGGTGGCCGAGCCCGACGCGGTGCGCAGCCGGGTCAGCCTCACCGGCCAGTTCGCCTCCCTCGACGAGGACCTGACCGGCCGGGAGAACATGGTGCTCCTCGGCCTGCTGCTGGGCCTGGGGCGGCGCCGGGCCCGGGCCCGGGCCGTCGAGCTGGTCGACGCCTTCGGCCTGACCGAGGCGGCCGACCGCCAGGTCAAGACGTACTCGGGGGGCATGCGCCGCCGGCTCGACATCGCCGCCAGCCTGGTCGTCACCCCCGACGTGCTGTTCCTGGACGAGCCCACCACCGGCCTCGACCCCCGCAGCCGCAACCAGGTGTGGGACATCATCCGGGCCCTGGTCACGGCGGGCACCACCGTCCTGCTCACCACCCAGTACCTCGACGAGGCCGACCAGCTGGCCGACCGCATCGCCGTCATCGACCGGGGCCGGGTCATCGCCGAGGGCACGCCCGGCCAGCTCAAGGCATCGGTGGGCGGCGGCTCGCTCCACCTCCGGGTGGCCGACCCCGACGAGCGCTTCGCCGCCGTCCGCATCCTCAGCGAGGCCCTGGGCACCGAGGTGGCCATCGAGGCCGACCCGGCCGCCGTCTCGGCCCGCCTGGAGGACGCCGAGCGGGTGGCCCACGGCCTGGTCGAGCTGTCCCGGGCCGGCATCTCGGTGAGCGAGATGAGCCTGGGCCAGCCCAGCCTGGACGAGGTCTTCCTGGCCCTCACCGACCACCCCGCGACCACCCCTGACGACACCGAGGAGGCGGCATGACCGCGACCACCACCCCCCCGTCCCCCACCGCCACGGCGCCGGCCGAGGCCCCCGTGGCCGCGGCGTCGGTGCTGGCCGTGCTGGCCAGCGGCGACCGGCCGGCCCGCCCCGGGCCCCTGTCGTCCTCGCTCACCCACGGGTGGCGGGCCCTGCTCAAGATCAAGCACGTCCCCGAGCAGCTCTTCGACGTGACCATGTTCCCGGTGATGATGCTGCTGCTGTTCACCTACCTCTTCGGCGGGGCCCTGGGCGGCTCCACCCAGGAGTACGTGCAGACCTTCGTGCCCGGGATCCTGGTGTCCACCGTGGTGATGATCACCATGTACACCGGCGTGGGCCTGAACAACGACATGCAGAAGGGCGTGTCGGACCGCTTCCGGTCCCTGCCGTCGTGGCGCCCGGCGGCCATCGTGGGCGCCCTGCTGGGCGACGCCGTCCGCTACACCATCGCCTCGGTGGTCATCCTGGGCCTGGGCGTGGCCATCGGCTTCCGGCCCGAGGGCGGGGTGCCGGGCCTGGTCGCCGGGGTGGCCGTGCTGCTGGTGTTCGCCTTCAGCCTGTCGTGGGTGTGGACCCTGCTGGGCCTGGTGCTGGAGACCGAGAAGGCGGTCATGGGCACCAGTATGATGATCCTGTTCCCGCTGACCTTCGCCAGCAACATCTACGTCGACCCGGAGACCATGCCGTCCTGGCTCCAGGGCGTGGTCGAGGTCAACCCCATCAGCCGGGTGGTGGACGCCGTCCGCAGCCTCATGGCCGGCTCGTTCGAGGCCAGCCAGCTGGGCTGGGTGACGGTGGCCGCGGTGGCCTTCGTGGCCGTCTTCGCCCCCCTGACCATGCGCCGCTACCGCCTCCAGGACTGATCCCGCCCCCACCCCGGCCCCTGCACCCCGCCCGCCTTGCGGGAGGGGTACAGGTGTTCGATACTCGAGGTCATGACGTTCGGGTCCGGGGCTGCTGCGGTGCGGGAGGGGCGGCTGGCCACGCTGGGGGAGCGGGCCCGGCCCCTCACCCTGGCCGAGCAGCGGGTGCTGCCGGTGCTGTCGGCCCTGGCCCCCCTGCTGCCCGGCGGGGCCCTGGCCCGGGGCACCTCGGTGGCGGTGGCCGGGCCCGGGGCCACGTCGCTGGCCCTGGGTTTGGCCGCCGCGGCCTCGGCCGCCGGATCGTGGACGGCGGTGGTGGGGGTCGGTGACCTGGGCGTGGCGGCGGCGGCCGAGGCCGGGCTGGCCCTGGAGCGCACGGTGCTGGTGGCCACCCCGCCGCCCGAGCGGTGGGGCACGGTGGTGGCGGCGGTGGCCGAGACGGTCGAGCTGGTGCTGGCGCGCCCGCCGGCCCGGGTGCGGGTGGCCGACACCAGGCGCCTGGCCGCCCACCTCCGCACCCGGGGCGGGGTCCTCGTCCGCCTGCCCGGCCCGGGGACCTGGCCCGAGGCGCCCGACGTCACCCTCCGGGCCCTGGCCCCCGACTGGAAGGGCGCAGTGGCCGCCGAGCGCCTCGACGGGGCCGGCCGCCTGCGGGCCCGCCGCCTGGTGGTGGAGGCCAGCGGTCGACGCCGGGCGGCCCGGCCCACGCGGGTGGAGCTGTGGCTGCCGGGGGCCGACGGCGCCCCCGCCCCCGTCGTGCCCGTCCCAGTGGGATCCGCCCCCACGGTGCCGGCCCCGGCTTCAGCCCCGGCTCCGGCGCCCGCTCCCGCCGTCGCCCGGGGCCCGGCTCCGGCCGGCTGGGCCGAGGCGGGGTAGGGGCGTGGCCCGCGACCTCGACCGTGGCCGGCCCGACCGCGACCGGCCCGACCGGGTGTTGGTGGCCCGGGTGCCCGACTGGTCGGTGCTGGCCGCCGGGTACGACCGGTCCGAGCCGGTGCTGGTGGTCCGGGCCAACCGGGTGCTGGCGGCCTCCCCGGCGGCCCGGTCGGTGGGCGTGACCGTGGGCCTGCGCCGGCGCGAGGCCCAGCGCCGGTGCCCGGAGGCGGTGGTGGTGGCGACCGACCCCGACCGCGACGCCCGGGCCTTCGAGCCGCTGGTGGGGGCCCTGGCCGCTCTCACCCCCGCCGTCGAGGTCACCCGGCCCGGGACGGTGGCCCTGGCCACCCGGGGCCCGTCCCGCTACCACGGGGGCGACGAGGCCCTGGGGGAGCAGGTGGTCGAGCTGCTGGCCCCCCTGCTGCCCCGCCCGGCCCCGGTGCGGGTAGGGGTGGCCGACGGCACCTTCGCCGCCACCCTGGCCAGCCGGCCCGGCCCGCCCGAGCGGGCCCTCGGCCCGGGCGACGTCGTCGACCGGCCCGACGACCCGGGTCCGGGCCAGAGCCCCGTCCGGGTGGTGGCCCCGGGGGCCTCCCTGCCCCTGCTGGCCCACTGGCCGGTGACCGAGGCCGCCGCCCACCTGGACACGCCCGAGGCCGATGCCGCGGCCGACGTGCTGGGCCGCCTGGGGCTGCGCACCCTGGGGGCTCTGGCCGGGGTGCCGGCCGGCGACGTGCTGGCCCGGTTCGGGCCCGACGGCGCCCTGCTGCACCGCCTGGCCCGGGGCCTCGACCCCCGGCCCCTGGCGGCCCGGCGCCCGGCCCCGGAGCGGGCGGTGGGCACCGAGCTCGACCCGCCGGTCGAGCGGGTCGACACGCTGGCTTTCCGGGCCGTGGGCCTGGCCTCGGACCTGCACCAGCGGTTGGCCGCCGACGGGTTGGTGTGCCTGCGCCTGGGCATCGAGGTCGAGACCGAGCACGGCGAGGTGCGCCGCCGGTCGTGGCGCCACGAGGGGGGCCTGTCGGCGGCCGCGGTGGCCGACCGGGCCCGCTGGCAGCTCGACGGCTGGCTCAACGGCCCGTCGGTCGACCGGCCCACCGCCGGGATCACCCGCCTGCTGCTGGACCCCGAGGAGGTCACCGCGGCCCGGGGTCGCCAGCTGGGCTTCTGGGGGGGCGAGACCCGCCTGGACGAGGGGGCGGCCCGGGCCCTGGCCCGGGTGGCGGCCCTGCTCGGGGCCGACGCCGTGGCCGTGCCCACCCTGGGCGGGGGCCGGGGCCCGGGCGATCGGGTGGAGGCGGTGCCGGCCGGCCTGGTCGACCTGGTCGGCGACCGGCCCCCGGCCGGGCCCGGGGCCGAGGGCCCGTGGCCGGGCCGGCTGCCGCCCCCGTCACCGGCCCTGGTGTTCGCCGAGCCGCCGGAGGTCGACCTGCGGGCCGCCGACGGCGCCCCGGTGGGGGTCGACGGCCGGGGCCAGGTCAGCGCCCCCCCCGCCCACCTGGGCCGGGAGCCGGTGGTGGGTTGGGCCGGGCCGTGGCCGGCGGAGGAGCGCTGGTGGGACCCGGACCGGGCCCGCCGCCGGGCCCGGGTCCAGGTGGTGCTGGCCGACGGCACCGCCCACCTGCTGGCCCTGGAGCACGGCCGGTGGCACCGCGAGGGCACCTACGACTGACGGACGGGTCAGTCCCCGTTGGCCAGGGCCTCGTAGGGGCGACAGGCCTGGCCTCGCAGGCTGGGGCACTCCGGGTCGCCGGCGGGGACCTCGATGCCCTCGACCATGGACAGCACCAGCGACGAGGCCCGCTCGCCGCCCAGGCCCACTTGGCGCTCGTCGCCCTCCTCGCCGATGGTGGCGAACTTCCAGGTGCCCCGGTCGCGGCCGGGCGAGGAGACGACCACCCGCAGGCGGGTGCCGGCCCGGAAGGCCTGGGCGAAGGACGGGATGCCGACCTGGGCCTGCACCCACTCCCCGGGCTCCAACGGCTGGCGGCTCTCCGCGTCCCAGGCGTGGTGGACCTCCAGGTCGTCGCCGATCTCACCCTCCAGGGCCCGGTGCGACAGGCGGAGCTGGCCCGACTGCACCAGGAACTCGGTGCCGTCGGCCTGGACCGCGGTGATGGTCACCTGGACGTCGGCGTCGGTCGAGTCGGCCTGGACCCACAGGTCGGCGTAGCCGGTCCCGGCCAGCACCGTGTCGTCCTCGAAGGGCTCGGTGACGTAGCTGAGGGACGTGCCCTCGCCGGGCTGCTCCCAGTCGAAGTCCCAGGTGGGGGCGAGCAGGTCGTAGCCGCCCTCCACCTCCTCGCCCTCCTCGGGGTCCTCGGCCTCCTCGTTGAAGAAGGTGAGCTGGCCGGCCTCGGGGTCGTTGGTGAAGGTGTCGGCCCCCTCCTGGCCCGGGGCCTCGTCGACCAGGGTGCCGTCGGGGCCGAGGTACCAGGTGACCGGGGTGACGGCCGGCGGCGGCCACTCCTCGAAGGTGGCCTCGAAGCGGGCCGCCGGGGAGCCGGGCACGTCGCCCCCGGCCCCGTTCTCGAACAGCACCCGCACCTTGGGCTCGGCCTCGTAGGCGGCCAGGACGCCCTCCAGGTCGTCGTCGGCGAACTCGGGGAACCGGTCCTCCTCGAAGGTGAGGCCGGGGACGCCGAAGATGTCCTCGAACAGGACGGCACCCCCGGCCCGCAGGCCGTCGTCCAGGCGCGGGACCTGCTGGTGGACGTACAGCTCCAGGAACTCGTACCACCGGTAGAGGACCAGGGGGGTGTAGCCGTCGGGGTGGCGCCCGTTGAACAGGTTGAAGCGCTCCTGCTCGGTGCCGGTGAAGTTGTCGAGCATGTCGGCGAACAGCGGGCCGGTCTGCTCGTCCTGCCAGGCCCCGGTGAGGTACACGGGGACCTCGATGTCGCTCACCAGCTGGTAGAGGTCGCGGCTGTCCGCGTCGGGGGGGCGGTTCTCCAGGGCCCGGGTGAACTCGCCGAAGTCGGGGTTCTGGTCCCGGATGGCCAGGTTGGCCTCGCAGGCCTCGTCGCCCTCCTCCTCGACCCGCTTGGTCACCCAGTCGGTGCCCCCGCCCTCGGACTGGCGGTTGCGCTCGGCCAGCCACTGCTCGGTGAAGCCGTTGTTGTTGATGCCCCCGGGCCAGGACATCTGCCAGGCGTCGCCGATGACCGACAGGGGGGTGATGGCGGCCAGGCTCGGGGGCCGGGTGGCGGCCACGTAGAGCTGGGTGATGCCGGAGTAGGACAGGCCGACCATGCCCACCTTGTTGTGCAGCACCCAGGGCTGGCGGGCGATGGTCTCGACCATGTCGTAGCCGTCGGCCTGCTGGGCCGGGTTGAACACGTCGAACACGCCGCCCGAGCACCCGGTGCCCCGCATGTTGACGCCGACGGTGGCGTACCCGAGCAGGCGGGCGATCATCGACCCCGGCTCCTCGGCGTCGGGGTTGGACGGGCCGTAGCCCGAGTACTCGACGACGGTGGGGTAGGGGCCGTCCTCGATGGGGCCGGGGAGGCGGACGTTGACGCTGAGCTCCACCCCGTCGCGGGTGGTGACGTAGCCGAAGCCCTCGCCGACCTCCTGGTCGTAGGCGCTCTCCTCGGGGTGGTCGTCGCGGGCCAGGACCGTGACCTCGTCGGTGACGGCCACCGGCTCCGCGCTCTCGTCCCGCACCGTGTAGGCGCCGGGGCGGAGCTGCTGCCCCGCGGCGCTGGGCAGGGTGCCGCCCTCGCCGGTCTGGAAGGTGAGGTACTCGTCGGGCACGTAGGCGAAGTGGGCCTGGCCGGCCTCGTCGGTGGTGAGGGTGAGCAGCTTCTCGTCCTCGGTGTTGACCAGGGTCAGGTCGTGGCCGGGCTCGGCCCCGGTGACGGTGAGGGTCTCCACGCCGGGGGTGGCCTCGAAAGCGGCCGCCGTGGTCTCCTCCGACGGGTCGATCTTGGGCCGGGTGGAGCCCGGCTTGGCGTCGTCGCCGTCCCCGCCGTCGTCGCTGCTGCACGCTCCGGCCAGGAGGGCCAGCACGGCCAGGAGGGCGAGGGCGGATCGACCGGCCCGTCGGGGACGGCCCGCCGGTCGGGCGCGCGGGGCGGAGCTGGCCATGTGTCCCCCTGGACGTGTCACGGGCCGCCGGGTGCGGCCGGGACACCGTACCGGAGGGGCCTCTCCGGCCCGAGGACGACCACCGCCGCGGGTTCAGGTGGTGGTCGCGGCCCGCCCCGGGCTCGAGCGGCTCCGCCTGCCCCGCCGTGCGACCCCCTCCGCCTGTTCGCCTGTTCCCCCGTTCGGCCTGGGGGGACGTGGGAGACTCCGGCCGTGTCCGGTCCGGGGGGCGACGACGTCGCGGTGCGGCGGGCCACCGAGCGGTGGCTGCTGCGTCGGGGCCTGCCCCACCTGATCGAGGGTTACCGGGCCCGCGAGGACGTGTTCACCCGCAGCGTCGGGGTCCTGACCCTGATCGCCCTGGTCGAGGTGGTCAACGCCGTGCGCCTGGAGTGGCGGTGGTGGCAGAACGCCCTGGCCCTGGTGGGTGGGGCGACGTTGCTGGTGGGGTCGTTCGTGGTCGTGAACCTGGTGCGGGAGCGGGCGCCCCTCCAGCGCCCCGACACCGTGGGGCCGGTCGAGCTGGGCCTGTTCGTGGTGCTGCCGGCGCTGGTGTCGCTGGCCTTCGGTGAGCCGGGGTCGGCCGCCCTCACCGCGGCGGCCAACCTGGGCCTGCTGGTGCTGGTGTACGTGGTGACCAGCTACGGCCTGGTGCCCATGACCCGGTGGGCGCTGGGCCGGGCCGTGGGGGCGGTGGGCAGCGTGGCCGCCCTGGTGGGCCGGGCCCTGCCCCTGCTCCTGGCCCTCACCATCCTGGTCTTCGTCAACACCGAGGCGTGGCAGGTGGCCGCCGCCCTGCCCGGGTCGCTGTTCGCCCTCACCGGGGCCATGTTCGTGGTCGTGGGGCTCCTGTTCCTGCTCACCCGGCTGCCCGGTGAGGTGGCCCGCCTGGACGACGAGCTGGGGGCCGGGGGGCTGGTCGCGGCGTGCGCCGGCACGCCGGTGGAGGACTGCGTCGACCGGGTGCCGTCGGAGGCCCGGTCGCCGGGCACGGCCGGCTTCACCCTCCGGCAGCGGGTCAACGTCTACCTGGTGCTGCTGTTCGCCCAGGCCGTCCAGGTGGTGCTGGTGTCGCTGGCCGTCTTCGCCTTCTTCACCGCCTTCGGGGTCGTGGCCATCCGGCCCGAGGTGATCGACGCCTGGCTGGGCGACATCCCCAACGACGTCGTGGCGCAGGCCACCCTGTTCGGCCACCGGGTGGAGGTCACCGCGGCCCTGCTGCACGTGGCCGGGTTCGTGGCCTTCGTGGCCGGCTTCTCCTTCACCGTGTCGATGGTGACCGACTCGGCCTACCGCCAGGACTTCTTCGACGAGGTCGTGGGCCAGGTCCGCCAGGCCCTCGCCGTCCGCACCGTCTACCTGGTGGTCGTGTCGGCACCGACGGCCGACGCTCCGGCCCCCACCGACCAACGCCCCGCCGGCAAGACCGCCGCCGTGGAGAAGCCGCCCGTCGGTGGCGAGCGTCCCGGGCGGTGAGCGCACTGCCATAGGGGAGTGGCCTGTCGGTGGTTCGGGCGGTGGGGCGTTGTCGTGAAGGGACGCCCGTCGGCGGCGGGTGTGGTCCTGGGCGGTGAGTGTTGCCGTGAGAGCGGCCGTTGGTGGGCGCGTGGCTCGGCGATGAGCGCGCCGCTGTGGTTGACCTCCCTGCTGAGCTGACTGGCCGCCTCGCCTCCGGGCCTGCCGGGGCCAATCGCGGCTTGCCGTCGGGATCCCGCTGACGGCGGGCTGTCGTACCCTGGGCGTACACTTGTTCCCATGATCGAAGTGGTCGCAGGGGCATCTGAGCGGGCGGGTTCGTGTGGTCCGTCGGTGGCGGGTGACGCGGTCGAGCGGTTGGAGCGTGAGGTGGCGCGGGTGGCGGGGGTGCGCAACGCCGCGGATGCGCAGCTCGTTGCGTTGGTGGCGGAGGCGTTGGGGGGTGGTCTGTGGCAGGGCGATGGTGTGCACACGCCGGTGCAGTGGTTGATGTGGCGGGCGGGGTTGGAGCGGTCGACGGCGCAGCGGATCGTGGGGCTGGCCCGACGTGCGGCGGAGCTGCCGGTGACCATGGGTGCGTTCTCGGAGGGCCGGTTGTCGTTGGATCAGGCGGCGAAGGTGGCGCGGTTCACGCCGGCGCCGTTCGAGGCGTCGGTGTGCGAGCTGGCCGAGAGCGCGACGGTGGCGCAGATCACCAGGGCGACGTGTCGGTATGACTTCGATGCGGCGGTGGCGGGTGTGGTGCCGGTGACGGCGGCCGAGCCGATCCCCGAGGCGCCGGACCCTGCGTCGGAG
Source organism: Acidimicrobiales bacterium (assembly GCA_035630295.1). NCBI lineage: Bacteria > Bacillati > Actinomycetota > Acidimicrobiia > Acidimicrobiales > Acidimicrobiales bacterium. The sequence goes on from DASQKY010000044.1 coordinate 9,545, forward strand.
GACGAGGTGGAGCGGTCGGTCACCTTCGGTACCGATGAGGCCGCGTGGTGGGCTCGTGTGCGGTTGCCGGTGGAGCAGAGCCTGGTGGTCCAGGCCGCGCTGGGCACCGCCCGCGAGCGCCTGCACCGTGAGGACGTCGAGGCCCGGGTGTCGTGGGCCGATGCGTTGGTGGGCATGGCCAACACGACCTTGGCCTGTGACGCGGCGGGGGCGGAGCGGGCGGCTCGGACCCACGTGCTGATCCACCTGGAGACCGGGATGGCCCTCGGGTCAGTACCGGAGGATGGGGGTGGAGCGGTCCCCACTTCGATCCCCGGTTCGGTCACGGGGTCGGCCGCCGGCTCGTGTCGGCCCCGATGTGCGCCGGGTGATTGGGCGTCGGGTCCGGCTGCGGGCCCGGCACCGGGGTCCGGGGCGAGGGCTGTCGGGTCCCGGGACGGCCCGGCACCGGCGGGCGGGGCGGCGGCGCCTGGTCCTCGCGAGGCCGAGACGGAGGCCGAGACGGAGGCCGGAACCGAGAGCGGGTCGCTGGCCGGGTTGGTCATGGCGCGGTCTGGGCCGCCGGGCTCTGGGGTCGGAGCTGTTGGTGGTTGGGTGGCGAGTGTGCATGGGGGGCCGGTGGTGCCGGCGGGGGTGCGGCGGTTCGTGACCTGTGATGCGGATGTGCAGGTGGTGCGCCTGGTCGACGGGCGGCCGGTGGAGGTGGGGCGGGTGCATCGGACGCCGTCGGTGCGGCTGCGGCGGTTGGTGGAGCACCGCGATCAGGGGTGTCGGGTGCCGGGGTGTGATCGGAGGTTGTGGTTGCACGTGCATCACATCAAGCACTGGGAGGACGGCGGTCCGACCAGCAGCGCCAACTTGTGTTGCTTGTGCCCGTTCCATCACCGCTTGCATCACAAGGGTCGCCTGGGCATCGGTGGTGATGCTGATGGTGAGCTGACCTTCACCGATCACCAGGGGCGACGGCTGGCTCCTGCCGGGCGGCCCCGGCCGCCGGGTCCCGGGGACGCGCCTCGGGTGTCGCCGTACCGGGGGCCGACCGGCGAACGCCTCGATCCCCGCGCCGTCCACTTCGCCCCCACCCGCACCGGCCCCACCGCCGCCTGACGGCGGGGCCTCAGTCCTGGTCGGCGGAGTCGAGGCGGGTCAGCCCGCCGACCGTGGCCCGGAGCTGGCGGAGCTCGAGGCGGTGCCGCTCGCTGAGCGAGGCCAGCACGGTCTCCCCGGCGGGGGTGAGCGTGCAGAGCGTGCGGCGGCGGTCGGCCGGGTCGGTGCTGCGTCGGAGCAGGCCGGCCGCCTCGGTGCGAGCCAGCAGCTCGGTGGCCGAGTGCAACTGGAGCTGCAACGCCTCGGCCACCGACGAGACCGAGGCCGGTCCCGGCCCGGGGTGGCCCCGCACGGCGAGGAGGGCCTGGTGCTGTTGGGGCGTGAGCCCCGCCTTGCGCGCCGCGTCCTTGGAGAAGCGCAGGAACCGGCGCAGCTCGGCCCGGAAGGAGGCCAGCGCCTGGTAGTCTTCGTCGCACAGCGGTGGCGCGTCCGGACGCGCCGGGGGCTGCGGGCTCACGGGGCCCCCAGAGGGCCGGGGGCGATGTCCGGGGCCGGTTCGGGTCCGAGCTGGGCATCGGCGTCACCCCGGTCCGCGGTCTCGTCCCGGCGGCGCTGCGACTCGATGAGCCGGATGGGGCCGGTGAGGGCCAGGGCCACCAGGGCGGCGATGAGGGCGGTGGGGAGCAGCCGCACGCCGGCCATCTCGGTGACCACCAGCGTCGAGCCGAGCGGCGTCTTGGTCACCGCGGCGTTGCAGCCGACCATCATCGTGGTCACCAGCACCCACTTGTTGGTGCCGGGCAGCTGGACGTGGGCGGCGGCCCCCAGCGTGGCCCCCACGAAGAACAGCGGGATGATGAAGCCGCCCCGCCACTCGCCGGCCACGGCCACCACCGCCCCGGCCAGCTTGACCCCGGCCGCCACCAGCAGCGTGCCCGCCGCCACCTTGGCCACGAGCAGGTCGTGGAGCGCGGCCTCGCCGTTGGTCAGGGCGTGGCGGTCGACCAGCGCCAGCAGGCCCAGCCCCAGACCGCCGAGCACGGGCCGGGCCGCGGTCGGCAGCCGCGTCGTGACCCAGCGCAGGGCCCGGACCCCGGCGGTGAAGGCGTACGCGACCACGGCCGAGGCCACGCCGGCGGCCACGCTCCAGCCCAGGTCGGCCAGTGTGATCGAGTCGATGCCGGGCAGGTCGAAGATGGGTTCGAGGCCGCTCCCGGTGGCCACCACGTAGACGGCGTAGCCGGCGATGGAGCCCACGAAGGCGGGCATGAGGGCATCGGCGTACTCGAGGCCCCGGCGGTGGGGGATCTCCAGGGCGAACACCGCGGCCCCGATCGGGGAGCCGAACAGGGCGGTGAAGCCGGCCGCCATGCCCGTGATGGTCAGGACGCGCAGGTGGCGGCGGTCGAGTCCCCAACGGGTGGCCAGCCAGCCCCCCACCGCCCCGGTGGCCTGCACCAGGGGGGCCTCGGGGCCGAGGGTCCCGCCCGAGCCGACGCACAGCAACGAGATGGGCAGCAGCGACCGGAGCGACCGGACCTCCCGCGTGCCCCCCATGACGTGGATGTCATCCACCAGCAGCTCCACGTTGCGGGTGGGGCCGAGGACCCGGACGATCAGGGCCACCGTCGCGCCCACGGCGGCGAGCACCACGATGTGCGGGACCGGGGACCAGGCCTCGGGGCCGAGCAGGTGCTCGATGACCATCAGCGCCGCCAGGTAGGCGGCCCCGATCACCCCGCCGACCACGCCGGCGGCCGCCACCTTCCAGGCGAAGGGCGACGGCAGCTGGGCCCGGGCGGCCGGAGGGAGGGTGGGAGCCCACATCGGGGATGGATCGTAGGACGATCCTTCTGGTCGGACGCAACGACGCCGCCGAACCCCCCGGTCCGCTGCGTCCCTTCCGGCTGGAGCCGGCGGTCAGCCGGCGGTGGCGGTGCGGGTGGCGGTGGTGAAGTCGAGCTCGATGCTGGCGCCGCCGGCCTCGGCCCGGTAGCGCTGGCTGTCCCACGCCGAGGTGGCCCACGGGCTGTCCCACCGGGCCTGGTCGTCGGGGTGGAGGTCGACCTCGTCCCCGTCGACGGTCAGCGTGTCCAGCGAGGCGTCGTCGGCCTTGGGGGCCCAGCCGAAGGTGATCTCCCCCTGGGAGGGCGATCCGTAGCGCACCAGGAACCCGTCGGCCGGGGTGCGGGGGCACTGGGCGGGCACGGCCCCGTCCGGGGCCGGGGGGCACGGCGTGTCGCCGGCCATGGGCGTCACCTCGAAGGGGGCCGAGGTGACGGTTTCGACGAAGGCGGCGAACGGGTCCTCGGCGCCGGCGTGGTCGGCGGCCCGGCCCACCTCGGTGATCCACACGTTGTCGGGGCCGCCCTCGGCCACCAGGTCGAACCGCTCGGTCAGGCCCCGGGTGAACTCCTCGGGCCCGTACTCCCGCCAGCGGGTGGGGCGCCACGAGCGCAGGGCGACGTAGCCGTCGCCCTTGCGGCCGATGACCCAGCCGTCCCGCTCGACCACCTCGTCGAAGTGCTCGGTGGGGAACCAGGCGTGGGTCAGGTCCCCGTAGCGGAAGGAGTAGCCGCCGCTGCCCGGCCCGGCGGCGGCCTCGTACTGGGGGGCGTAGATGCTCATCGACACGGTGCCCACCTGGGCCGACCGGGGGGTGGCCCCGTCGCCGGTCCAGTAGCCCTCCCGGTCGTTGGGGTCGTCGACCAGGGGCACCTCCTCGCGGGGGTGGGTGGTGAACACCAGCGTGTCGGGGTCGATGGTGGCCTGCCAGATGTGGCTCTGCTCGGTGCGCTGCCCGGCCCGCCAGTCCACCGCGGTGGAGAGCATGACCTCGGGGCTGCGCCAGGTGTAGGTGTCGACCTCCGATAGCAGGCCCGGGTTGATGGGGATGGCCAGGGAGCGGGCCAGCTCGCGGATCTCGTCGTCGGAGGCGGTGGCCACGATGGGCTCCAGGGCCGCGGCCTGGCGGAAGTTGGTGCTCTCCCACAGGTCGAGCTCCTGCACCAACCGGGCCGAGGTGGGGGCCACCTGCCACGGGAACTGGGCCCCGATGCCCCACCACACCATCAGCCCGTCCTCGCCCTCGTAGCTGAGGCCCTCGGGGGCGGGGGCGTCGGCGTCGACGGGGGCGTTGGGGTCGATGGGCAGGCTCTGGTGCTGGCGGATGATCGCCTCCTCCTCGGAGGCGGCGATGCGGCGGGCCACCTCGGGCGGGCGGTACCGGGTGGCGGTGGCCAGGAGGGTGGCGGCATCGGCGTGCTCGTAGGGCACGGGCGTGAGGTCGAAGACCATCTTGGCCACGCTGAAGGTGTCCTCGTCGCGGCCGTTGAGCTTGTCCTTCTGGTAGCTGCGGCCCTTGGTCGCGCCGAACACGCCCTTCTGGAGGTGGGAGGCCATCTCCACGAACAGCACGTCCAGGGTCATGGTGGCCAGGCGGGCGATCTCCGGGTCCTCGGCGTGGTCGGCCAGCAGCAGCAGGCCCATCATGTCCTCGGTCCAGTACACGTTGGACAGCCACTCGCTGAACCCGAACCGGGCCCGCAGCTCGACCCAGCGGCGGATGCGGGGCTCGGCGTGCTCCATGTGCTGGCGGCCGCTCTTGCCGTCGTTGGTGAAGGTGGCGTCGGGGAAGGTCTGCCCGGCGATGTACTCGTCGGCCAGGAAGATGATCTGGTGGTTCTCGGTCCAGTAGAACTGGTCGTCGATCACGCCCTCGGGGGTGGGCTCGGTCCACCAGTACTTGAAGGCCAGGACCCGCTCCTCGACCGCGGCCCGCAGATCGGGGTCCAGGTCGTCGCCGGCCCGCAGCAGCAGGGTGATGAGGCGGTTGACGTCGAAGTCGCTGGTGTCCTCGAAGGTGCGCAGCTTGGCGAAGATGGGCTCGAACGTCTCGGGCGTGGCCTCGGCCAGGTCCGGTTCCTCCCCGGCCCGGCGGGCGGCCTCGGCGTGGGCCAGCACCGACAGCGCGTCGGCCGGGTCGAGGCCCTCGGCGGTGGCGAAGGCCAGGTAGTCGTCCTGGCGGGCCGTCCACTCCTCGGCGGGAACGGTCCCGGCCAGCAGGGTCGGATCGTCGGCCACGGTGGCTCCTGAGCTCGGGGTCGGGCTGGCGCCGTCGTCGTCGTCGCCCCCGCTGCAGGCGGGAGCGATGACGGCCAGGGCGAGCAGGATGGCGATCGTTCGGCGCACGGGTGCACCCCCTTTTCGGCCGCGCACCCTACCCGGGGGGCCGAGCCCACTGTTGCCCGGCTCACCGCGCCGGCCAGACTCGGGGCCGATGGCCGCACCTCCCACCGACGCCTCCGATCCCCCCGTCCCGGCCCCGCCCGCTCCGGGGCCCGACGACGGTCGCACCCGGGTGGCCGTGGTCGGCCTAGGCATCGGCCGGATGCACGTGCTGGCCTTCGCCGAGGTGCGGGACCGGTTCCGGGTGGTGGCCGTGTGCGACGTCGACGCCGAGCGGGCCACCGAGGTGGCGGGCTGGCTCCGCGACGTGCGGGCCGAGACCGACCTGGCCGCGGTGCTGGCCGCCGCCGACGTCGACGTGGTGGCCCTGTGCACCCCGCCGGCCCAGCACCGGGCCCAGATCGAGGCCTGCCTGCGGGCCGGCAAGGACGTCATCTGCGAGAAGCCGCTGGTCGGCTCGGTGCGGGAGGTGGACGAGGTGGCGGCCCTGGTCGCCGAGACCGGCCGCACCGTCATGCCCATCCTCCAGTACCGCTTCGGCCGTGGGCTCCAGCGCCTCCGCCACCTGGTGGACACGGGCGTGGCCGGCCGGCCCTACGTGGCCAACATCGACGTGGCCTGGCTCAGGGGTGCCGACTACTACGCCACGCCGTGGCGGGGCCGGTGGGAGACCGAGCTGGGCGGCGTGCTCCTGACCCACGCCGAGCACGCCCTGGACATGGCCCTCTTCGTCCTGGGCCCGCCGGTGGGGGTGTGGGCCCGCACCGCCACCCTGGTCAACGACATCGAGGTCGAGGACTGCGCGGCGGTGACCCTCCGCTTCGCATCGGGCGCCCTGGCCACCCTGTCGGCCACGCTGGGCTCGGCGGTGGAGATCTCCCGCCACCGCTTCACCTTCGAGCACCTGTCGGCCGAGTCGGGCACCGCGCCCTACACCAACGGCGAGGAGCCGTGGGCCATCACCGCCGCCGACCCCGAGCTCCAGGCCACCGTGGACGCCGCCGCCGAGCAGTTCGCGGGCCGGGGCGAGGACTACATCGGCCAGTTCCAGCGCTACGCCGAGGCCCGGGCCGCCGGCGCCCCCCCGCCGGTCACCCTGGCCGATGCCCGCACCCTCCTGGAGGTCGTGACCGCCATGTACGTCTCGTCCCGCACCGGCCGCGAGGTGGCCCTGCCCCTCGCCCCCGACGACCCCGCCCTCGACGGGTGGCGGCCGTGACCGCCCCCGGCGACCCGCCCCCCACGCCGGTGGCCCAGGGCGAGGGCACCACCACCGTGGCCGGGCGCTGGACCTACCACTGGGGGGCCCGGCGCCGCCCCTTCGTCCACCCCGTCACCACCCCGGCCGGCCACGTCCTGACCCGCGAGGCCCCCGACGACCACCCCTGGCACCACGCCCTGTGGTTCGCCATCAAGTACGTCGACGGCGACAACTTCTGGGAGGAGATGGAGCCCTACGGGGTGCTGCGCCACGACGACCGGCCCGAGGTGGTGGAAGCGGCCGGCGGCGTCGTCGCCCTCCGAGGGTCGCTGACCTGGACCCGGCCCGACCGCGAGACGGTGGCCCTGACCGAGGAGCGCACCCTCACCCACGTGCCCCTAGGCCCCGACGCCTACGCCATCGACCTCGACACCACGCTGGTGCCCGGGGCCCCGTGCCGGCTCGACCGCACGCCGTTCACCACCTGGGGCGGCTACGGCGGCCTCACCGTCCGGGGGGCGGGGGACTGGACCGACACCACGCTGCTGCTGGCCGACGGCTCCACCCACGACCGGGTGCTGGGCCAGGCCTCGGCCTGGTGCGACCTGACCGGCACGCCGCCCGGCGGGGCCGAGGGGGACCGGGCCGGCATCGCCCTCCTCGACCACCCCGGCAACCGGCGCCACCCCACGCCGTTCTACGGCAGCACCCGGGCCGACACCTACGGCGACGACGGCTGGTCCAACTTCCTCAACGCCGCCTTCCTGTGGCACGAGCCCCTGGACCTGGCCGCCGGTGAGGAGCTGCGGGTCCGCCACCGGGTCATCGTCCACGACGGGGTGTGGGAGCGCGACCGCCTGGCCGCGGCCTGGGCCGACCTCCAGTAGGAGGGCCGGGTCGCGGCCCCGGCGGGGGAGGGGCGCCCGGCCCGTCGTGACCAGAACCTCACCGGCCGCGCACGTCCGTCCCGCCTCCGCTCGGTACGGTCCCTCAAAGAGCGGCCGCGACCGGCCGACGGGAGGACGGGGCCGGTGGCCCCTCCCGGGAGGTGAGCCCCATGGACCAGATCGACGACGCCCTCGGCCAGATCCGCCTGGTGCTCGACCGCCCCCGGCTGCGGGGCCGCCTCCACCTGCTGGCCGCGGTGGTGTCGGTGGCCGGGTTGGTGTGGCTGGTCCGCTCGGCAGCCAGCCCCGAGGCCACGGTGGCGGCCTGGGTCTACGGCGTGACCTCGGTGCTGCTCTACCTGACCAGCGGCACCTACCACGTCTTCGCCCGCACGGCCCGGGCCCGCCGGATCATGCAGCGGGCCGACCACTCGATGATCTACCTGCTCATCGCCGGCAGCGCCACGCCGGTGGCCCTCCTGCTCCTCGACGGGTGGTGGCGGGCCGCCCTGCTGGGGCTCATGTGGGCCGGGGCCGTCACCGGCGTCGTGGTGAAGCTGGTGGCCTTCGACCGCCTGAAGAAGCTGGGCGGCACCCTCTACATCGTCCTGGGCTGGGCCGGGGTGCTGGCCTTCCCGGCCCTGTGGAGCCGGCCCCTCAGCCTGGCGCTGTTCGCCGGGGGCGGCATCCTCTACACGGTGGGCGCCGCCCTGTTCGCCGCCGGCCGGCCCCGCCTCTCGTCCCGCTGGTTCGGCTACCACGAGGTGTGGCACACCTTCGGGGTGGCGGCCGGTGCCCTGCTCTTCGCCAGCAACCTGGGCCTCATCCGGGCTGGCTGACCGGCCCGTCGGGCCGATGCCGCCCGGCGCCGCCCCGGGTCGGATGGGGGAGGACCGGGCCCCACCCGGTAGGGTCGTCGGATCACGGCACCTCCGGGTGCCACTGTCCCGGTGCGCAGCACGACGGCGATCCCGCCCTCTCGACCGGTCGACAGCTCCACCCTTGGTTCGCTGCGGCCCCGCACCCCCTCCCGGTGCGATCGATCCCAGGAGCCTCCGTGCCCCCCACCTTCGCCGAGCTCGGCGTGCCTGCCGAGCTGACCCACGCCCTCGAACGCCGCGGCATCACCGAGCCGTTCCCCATCCAGGCTGCCACCCTGCCCGACTCCCTGGCCGGGCGGGACGTGTGTGGCAAGGCCCCGACCGGCTCGGGCAAGACCCTGGCCTTCGGCCTGCCCCTGGCCGCCCGAGTCAGCAACGCCGCCCCCAAGCGCCCCAAGGCGCTGGTGCTGGTGCCCACCCGGGAGCTGGCCGCCCAGGTCCGTGACGAGCTGGCCCACCTGCTCGCCCCGGTCCGCCGCACCGTCCACGCCTTCTACGGCGGCGTCGGCTTCGGCCCCCAGCTGGCCGCCCTCCGCAAGGGGGTCGACGTCGTGGTGGCCTGCCCGGGCCGGCTGGCCGACCTGGTGAACCGGGGCGACGTCCGCCTCGACCGGGTCACCTTCGTGGTCGTCGACGAGGCCGACCGCATGGCCGACATGGGCTTCCTGCCCGAGGTGAAGCGCCTGCTGGACCAGGTCCACCCCGAACGCCAGACCCTCCTGTTCTCGGCCACCCTCGACGGCGACATCGACACCCTGGTCCGCCGCTACCAGCGCGACCCGGCCCGCCACGGGGTCGAGAAGGACGAGGACGCCCCGGTCAACCGGCACGTGCTGTGGCGGGCCGAGCGCGACACCCGGGTGGCGGTCACGGCCGAGGTGGTGGCGGCCCACTGGCCGGCCATCGTCTTCAGCCGGACCAAGCACGGCGCCGACCGCCTGGTCCGCCAGCTCGGCAAGCTGGGCGTGGCCGCCGAGGCCATCCACGGCAACCGCTCGCAGGGCCAGCGCGAGCGGGCCCTGCGGTCCTTCACCACCGGTCGGGCCCAGGCCCTGGTGGCCACCGACGTGGCCGCCCGGGGCATCCACGTCGACGGCGTGGCCTGCGTGGTGCACTTCGACGCCCCGCCGGACTCCAAGGACTTCGTCCACCGCTCCGGCCGCACCGGCCGGGCCGGCGCCGAGGGCCTGGTCGTCACCCTGGCCCCCGCGGCCGACGCCCGGGCGGTGACCAAGATGATGCGCCAGGCCGGCGTGGACGTCGAGCTGGTCGAGCCCGACGTGGCCACCCTGGGCGAGGCCGCGGTGGCGCAGCGGCGGGCTCCCGAGCCGGCCCCGGCCGAGCGGTCCCGAGGGTCCCGTGACGGCGACCCGTCGTCCGGGCGCTCCCGCAGCCCCCGCAACCGGGGTGGGCGCGATGACCGCCCCCGCAGCTCGGGGGAGGGGCAGGGCCGCGACGGCGACCGGGCCGCTCGCCCCGACGGCGGTGGCCCCCGGCGCCGGCCCCGCAGCGGGGGCCGAGGCGGTTCCGAGCAGCTCGGTCTGGACGGGGAGCGCCGGGGTGGCGGCGGTGGCCGGCCCTCCGGTGGCCGGCCCGGGCCCCGGCCGGCTGGGGCCCGCTCGGGTGGCGGAGGCTCCGGTCGCCCCGGCGGCTCCTCCGGCGGTCGCTCTGGCGGCGGTCGCTCGGGTGGCGGTCCGTCCGGGGGTGGCCGCTCCGGCGGCGGCTCCCGCTCCGGGCGCCGCTGACCCCGACGCGCCCCATGGTTCGCCCGCGGCGCGGGTGACGGTCGCACCCCCTCGCCCCGGTGACTGCAACAGAGCCGGGACCGAGCGCGACGCCGCGCCGACGAGCGGGCCGGTGGGGCGCGCCCGGCGCCGGCGGCCCGGGCCATCCGCCGACGGTCTGCGACCGACGGTGGCAGGGCGGCCCGGCCCGCACCACGGGGTGACATCGGCAGTCACCCCTCACGTCACCCCCGGTGCGGCCGATGGGCACGGCCATGCAGATCCGCGCCCTCTCACCTGCGCCGGTGGCCTTCCTGGCCGCCGTCGCGGTGGTGGGCACGGGCTGGGCCCTGCTGCTGCACGAGCCGGGGTCCGGCGCTCTGCGCGCCGGGTTGGGAGTGGTCGCGGTGGTGGCCGCCGGGATCGGCCTGGCCCACCGCCGTCCGACCCCCCGCCTGGCCTGGGGCCTCCACCTGGGGGCCCTGGCCGCCCTGGTGACGGGCGACGTCCTGAGCTGGTGGCAGCGGGAGGTGGGCGCCGAACCGTCCCCCGCCGTCCACGACACCCTGTTCGTGCTGGGCGTGGGGGCCCTGGGCCTGGCCCTGCTGGCCCGGACCCCGGAGCCCACCGCCGCCCGTGACCCCTTCGGCCCCCTCGACGCCGCCATCTTCAGCGTGGGCGCCGCCCTCCTGACCTGGACCTTCCTGGTCGACCCCCTGCTGGAGGGGCCCCCGCTGTCCCGGGTCGACCTGGCCTGGGCCTCCTCCCAGCCGGTCATGGCCACCGTGCTGCTGGTGCTCGGCCTCCGGCTCCTGTTCGGCACGGCCACCCGCTCCCCGACCGTGGTCCTGGCCCTGGCCGGGGCGGTGGTGCTCCTGGGGGTGGAGAGCGCCCGCCAGATGGTCGAGGTGGACGGCGGCTCGCCCGACGCGGTGGCCGTCCAGCTCGGCTTCGTCGCCGCCTACGCCCTCCTCGGCGCGGCCGCCCTCGACCCCAGCGCCCGCGACCGGTTGGCCCCGCCCTCGCCGGCGGCCCAGCTCCACCGCTGGCGGATCGTCGTCCTGGTCGTCACCGCCCTGGTGCCCCCGGTCATCCTCCTGGCCCAGGTGCTCGGGGCCGCCAACCCCCAACGCGACGACGTGGTGGCGGCCACCGCGGCCACCGTGGCCGTCTTCGCCCTGGCCCTGGGCCGGCTGTCGCTGCTGGTCGGCTCGGTCCAGACCCGCACCGTGCAGGAGGGCGAGGACCGCTTCGAGGCCCTGGTCGAGTACTCGACCGACGTCATCAGCGTGGTCGACAGCGAGGGCATGATCCAGTACGTCAGCCCGGCCTTCCGCACCGCCCTGGGGCGCGACCCGGAGGGCCACGTGGGCACCGCCCTGCGGCGCATCGCCCACCCCGACGAGGTGGCCACCCTCACCACCCACCTGTTCCAGGCCGCCTCCCGGCCGCGGCACAGCACGTCCCGGTTCGAGACCCGCCTCATCGCCGCCGACGGCACCATCCGCGAGTTCGAGGTGGTGGCGGCCAACCTGGTGGGCGACGACGTGGTCGACGGGCTGGCCCTCACCATGCGGGACATCACCGACCGCAAGACCTTGGCCGCCGAGCTGAGCCACCAGGCCTTCCACGACAGCCTCACCGGCCTGGCCAACCGGGCCCTGTTCGCCGACCGGGTCGACCACGCCCTCCACCGCCGCCGGCGCGAGCCCCAGTGCTCGGTGGCCGTGCTGTTCGTGGACCTCGACGACTTCAAGGCCGTCAACGACGGCCTGGGCCACGGCGCCGGCGACGCCCTCCTGCGGGCCGTGGGCCAGCGCATCGTGCGCTGCCTCCGGGCCGGCGACACCGCGGCCCGGCTGGGCGGCGACGAGTTCGCCGTCCTGCTGGAGGACGACACCATCGACGGCCAGTCGACCACCATCGCCAACCGCATCCTGGACGCCCTGCGGGTGCCGGTGCCGGTGGGTGACATGGAGCTGGGCGTGGTGGCCAGCATCGGCGTGGCCGTGGCCATGGGCGACGCCAGCACCGTGGGCCTGTTGCGCGACGCCGACATCGCCATGTACGAGGCCAAGCGGGCCGGCAAGGGCCGGGTCTGCGTGTTCGACCCGGCCATGCGGGACTCGGCCTCGGACCGCCTGGCCCTCCAGACCGACCTGTCGGTGGCCCTGGAGAACGACCAGCTCCGGGTGGTGTACCAGCCCATCGTGGACCTGGTCACCGGCCTGGTGGGTGGGGCCGAGGCCCTGGTCCGGTGGCGGCACCCCGACCGGGGCGAGATCCCCCCCGACTCCTTCATCCCGGTGGCCGAGCAGACCGGCCTGGTCGTGCCCATCGGCGAGTGGGTCCTGCACCAGGCCTGCCGCCAGGCCGCGGTCAGCGGGTCGACGGTGGGGGTCAACGTGTCCGGGGTGCAGTTCGCGGCGCCCGGCTTCCTGGACAGCGTGTCGGTGGCCCTGGCCCAGTCGGGCCTGCCCCCCCGCGGCCTCACCGTGGAGATCACCGAGACCGCCCTCATGGCCGACACCGAGGCCACCGCCCACCTGCTCGACCAGCTCCGGGCCCTGGGGGTGCGCATCGCCATCGACGACTTCGGCACCGGCTACTGCTCCCTGGCCTACCTCCAGCGCTTCGCCGTCGACGTGGTCAAGATCGACCGGGCCTTCGTGGCCGAGCTGGACGGGGCGTCCAAGGGCGACCGGCTGGCCAAGACCATCCTCCAGATGGCCGAGTCGCTGGACGTCACCACGGTGGTGGCCGAGGGCATCGAGACCGAGGAGCAGCTGGTCCGCCTCCAGGAGATGGGGTGCCGCAAGGGCCAGGGGTTCCTGCTGTCGCGGCCCCTGGAGCTGGAGGAGTACCAGCTCCTCCTGCGCGACCACCTCCCCGAGGTGGGCGAGGGCGCCGCCGTCGCCGCCTCCTGACCGGCTGCCCCCGGGCCCGCTCCCGGCTGGCTCCCAGGTGGCTCCCAGGTTCGGCGGCCAGGATGGGGCCATGGCCGGAGAGCGACTCCTCCTCGCGGACGACGACGACAACCTGCGCTCCATGCTGGAGGCCGCCCTCCGGCACCACGGCTACCAGGTCACCGCGGTGGCCTCGGGCCGCGAGGCCCTGGCCGCGGCGGCCGCCGCCCCGCCCGACCTGGTGGTGCTGGACGTGATGATGCCCGACCTCGACGGCTTCGAGGTGTGCCGCCGCCTGCGGGCCGACGGCAGCCGGGTGCCGGTGGTGTTCCTCACCGCCCGGGACGCCACCGAGGACAAGGTGCGGGGCCTGACCCTGGGCGGCGACGACTACGTGGTCAAGCCGTTCAGCCTGGACGAGCTGGTGGCCCGCACCGACGCCGTGCTGCGCCGCACCGGGGCCCAGCGCACCGCCACGGTGCTGCGCTGCGCCGACCTGGCCCTCGACGACGACGCCCACCGCGTCACCCGGGCCGGGGCCGACGTGGCCCTCTCGCCCACCGAGTACAACCTGCTCCGCTTCCTGCTGGCCAACCAGGGCCGGGTGCTGTCCAAGGCCCAGATCCTGGACCACGTGTGGAGCTACGACTTCGGTGGCGACGGCGGCATCGTCGAGACCTACGTCGGCTACCTGCGCAAGAAGCTCGACGGCGAGCCCCGGCTCATCCACACCATCCGGGGCGTGGGCTACGTGCTGCGCCAGCAGGCCTGAGGGTGGTGGCGCCCCGATGAGCCTCCGGCTCCGGCTGGGCCTGGGCCTGGGGCTGGTGGCCGTGGTCCTGGTGGTGGTGGCCGTGGTCGTGGCCCGGACCACCCAGGCCGACCTGGTGGCCCGGGTCGACGAGCAGATCCGCCTGTCGGCCCGGGCCGCGGTCGAGTTCCGGCCCGGCCGGCCCGGTGGCCCCGCCGGGGGCGGGGGGGTCGAGGACCCGTCGGACCGGCCCGGGCCCTCCACCATCTGGGTCGGCGTCAGCGACGGCACCCGGGTCGTCACCCTGGCCTCCCCCCGCACCGCCGGCTCCGAGGCCGCGACGCCCCGCATCGACCGTGCCACCCTGGCCGCCCTGGAGGCCCGCCCCGGCCGCATCCGTACCGTGCCCGGCGACGGGGGGGTGGAGCGCTTCCGGGTGGTGGCCCGGGTCCGGCCCGGTGGCACCACCCTGGTCGGCGCCCCCCTCGACGACGTCGACGCCGCCGTCCGTCGCCTGGTGGCGGTGGAGGTGGGGGCCACCACCCTGGTGCTGGCCGTGCTGGCGCTGGTGGCCTTCTGGGTGCTGCGCCTCGGGGTCCGGCCCCTGAAGCGGATGACGGCCACGGCCACCGACATCGCTGCCGGCGACCTCTCCCACCGGGTGCCCGAGGCCGACCCCCGGACCGAGGCCGGCGAGCTGGGCGTGGCCCTCAACCGCATGCTGGGACGCATCGAGGAGGCCTTCGCCGAGCGCACCGCCTCCGAGGAGCGGCTGCGCCGGTTCGTGGCCGACGCCTCCCACGAGCTGCGCACCCCCATCACCACCATCCGGGGCTACGCCGAGCTCCACCGCCACGGCGGGCTGGAGGACCCCGAGGCCCGGCGGGCGGCCATGGAACGCACCGAGCAGGAGGCGGTCCGCATGGGCGCCCTGGTCGACGACCTGCTGCTGCTGGCCCGCCTGGACCAGGGCCGCCCGCTGGAGCGGGCCCCGGTCGACCTGGGGGCGGTGGCGGCCGACACCGTGGCCGACGCCACCGTGGCCCACCCCGGCCACACCGTGGCCCTGGACAGAGCCCCGGGCCCCCTGGTGGTGGCGGGCGACGACCACCGCCTCCGCCAGGTGGTGGCCAACCTGGTCGGCAACGCCACCCACCACACCCCCGACGGCACCACCGTGACCGTGCGCCTGGCCGCCGAGCCGGCTCGCCCGGGCCTCGCCGCCGGGCCCGGGGCCGTGGTGCTGGAGGTGGCCGACGACGGCCCGGGCATGGCCCCCGAGGTGGCGGCTCGGGCCTTCGAGCGCTTCGCCCGGGGCGACGTCTCCCGCTCGCGCCGCTCCGGGGGCAGCGGCCTGGGCCTGTCCATCGTGGCCGCCATCGTCGCCGCCCACGGCGGCACGGTGGCCCTCCGCTCCGCCCCGGGGCAGGGCACCACCGTGGCCGTCCGCCTCCCGGGCGCCGCCTGACGGGTCAGGCCGGGCCCTCGTCCTCGCTCCTCGAAGGGTGACGGCAGCCTATCGTACAAGTGTTCGTCCGGACAGGAGGGATCAGGCGGCGCGGATGCGGGCCTCCAGGGCGGGGAGGGGGAGGGCGGCCAGCTCGGCCACCAGGGGGTCGTCGCCGGCTGCCCCTCGGAGGCCGCCGCCGGGGCCGGACAGCAGGTAGCGGCCCTGGGCGTTGACGACCACGAAGGCGTCGACGGCGGGATCGCCCCCGGCCACCAGGAACCACAGCCCGTCGTCGCCCACCGCCGAGGGGGCCGCCCCGTCCACCACCAGGGGGGCGCCGTCGGGCAGCCAGCCCTCCTCCTCGACCAGCACCGTGGTGCCCGCCTCGATGCCGGTGCCCCGCACCACCTCGGCCACCTCCAGGGTCACCAGGCGGGACTCGACCGCCGTCCCCGAGGCCGGGTCGCCGAAGAGCCGCCCCCGCTCGGTGGCCACCACCTCGGCCCGCACCACCACGTCGGTGGCCGCCACCAGCTCGGCCAGGGTGGCGTGCCGGGGGGCGTCCGAGGCCACCGCCACCGGCGCCGGCTCGGCCCGGGCGCGGGGCCCGGCGGGGCGGTCGCTGTCGTCCTCGCCGGCCAGCAGGACACCGGCCAGCGCCGCGGCCAGGGCCACCACGGCCAGCGGGACCCCGGCCCGGGACCACCGCCTCGACCGGCCCGGGGCTGCGCCGGCCACGGCGCTCAGGAGTCGCCGTCGGCGTCGCTGAAGCGGATGGTGATGCCGAGCTGGCTGGCCACCTCGGTGGCCAGCAGCACCTTCAGGGCGGCCACGGCCTCGGCCGCGGTGGCGAGGGCCTCCCGGGCCGCGAAGGAGTCGGCCACCGAGTCGGGCAGGGCGCCCATGGCCGCGGCCGCGGCCCGGGCCCTGTCCCGGAGGCGGTCGCCGGTGCCGGGGGAGCGCTCGCCCACCAGCTCGGCCAGGCCCCTGTCCTTCCGGGCCGAGCCCTGGACGACGGTGGCCACGGCCCCCACCACGGCCCGGTGCTGGTCCATGCGGGTGGCGCCGGGGCCGTCCCGCCGGGTGGTGGGGACGTCGTCGAGGGTCTCGGCCGCCACCAGGTCCCGCAGGCCGGAGTCGTCCACGGCGGTGAGGCCGGCGATCAGTTGGTTGACCAGCGCGTCGATGCTCGTGAGCGGGCCGCCGTCGAGCCCGGCCACGAACCGGTCGCGGTAGCCGCCGGTCCAGTCGTCCAGGACGGCCGTGGTGGCCCGGGCGGCCAGCCGGCTGGCCGAGGTGGCCATGGTGCAGCGGCGGGCCCCCGCTGCGGTGAGCAGCTCGTCGGCACCGTCGCCGAAGAGCAGCAGCTCGATGGCGTAGATGCCCCGGAAGGCCGACCCGGTGGTGGCCAGCCCCTCGACGTCGACCGGGTCGGTGCCCTCCAGCAGGTCCTCCACCGACGAGGCCCGGGCCGCGAAGCCGACGTCGGCCATGAGGCGGCGATCCATGGCCGGGCCCACCGCGGTGGCCCGGGTGGCCTGCCACTCGCGGGCCGTCTCGCGCCAGGCGGCCCGGGCCTCGGCCAGGGGGTCGGCCCCGGGGCGGGCGCACAGCCCGGCCAGGGTCACGCCCAGCGCCTCGAGCCGGTCCACCAGTAGCCGGTAGCCGGGCACGACGATCTCGTCGGCCGCGCTGGCCAGGGCAGCCCGCTGCTCCTCCTCGGTCACCGACGACGACCCTGGGCCGGGCTCGGTCGACGAGCCGGAGCCGTCGCCCCCGCAGGCCGGGGCCAGCAGGGCCAGGGCCACGAGGGCGGTGAGCAGGCGGAGGGGGCGGGTCACGGGGGCGGCTCCGGTCACAGGGAGGCGAGGAAGGCCAGGACGGCCCGGCGGTCGGCGGCGGGCAGGGCGGCGAAGCGGACGCGGGCGGCCCGGGCCTCGCCGCCGTGCCACAGGATGGCCTCCTCGACCGATCGGGCCCGCCCGTCGTGCAGGAGGCGGGTGTGGCCGTTCACGGTCTCCAGCAGGCCCAGGCCCCACAGCGGGGGGGTGCGCCACTCGGTGCCGGAGGCGTCGCCCTCGGGGCGGCCGTCGGCCAGGCCGGGTCCCATGTCGTGGAGCAGGAGATCGGTCCAGGGCCGGATGACCTGGCGGTCGAGGGCCTCGATGTCGGCCGGGCCCGTCTCCAGGGTGGCGGTGTGGCAGGCCGCGCAGCCGGCGTCGGTGAACACGTCCTCGCCCCGGTCGGTGGGGCGGGCGCCCACGTCCCGCCGGGCCGGGACGGCCAGGGTCCGGGTGTAGAAGGTGACCCGGCCCAGGCGCTCGCCCTCGATCTCGGGGTCGCCGCCGTGGGGGCCGGCCCGGCAGGCCGCCTGGGCCGCGGTGCAGGGCTGCTCGGGCCGCAGGGGCGAGGTGATGCCGATGTCGGCCCGGAAGGCCGAGGCCCCCTGGTCGG
This sequence comes from Acidimicrobiales bacterium, assembly GCA_035630295.1. Taxonomy (NCBI): domain Bacteria; kingdom Bacillati; phylum Actinomycetota; class Acidimicrobiia; order Acidimicrobiales; species Acidimicrobiales bacterium. Next base: position 27,034 of record DASQKY010000044.1, read on the forward strand.
CCACCGTCGGCTCCGCCGCCTTCCAGCCGAAGCGGCCCAGCACCGGCTGGCCGGTCTCCCGGTCGACCACCATGGGGGCCCGGCCCGAGATGCCGTCGCCGTCGGCGTCGTGGGGGTCGGCCGCCGCCACCACGGCGCCGGCCGGCACCCCCTCCAGCAGGCCCATGCCGAACATGGCCGGGGCCACCCGGGGCGAGATCACCACGTCATCGCCCAGGGGCCGCCCGTCAGCGTCGAGCACCTCGTAGTGCGGCTCCCGCAGGGTGTAGGGGGTGCCGTCGGCGTAGGTGCCGGGGCGCTCGGTGGTGGTGATGACGATGCTGCCCTCGGCGGGCACGCCGTCGACCGAGCGGTCCTGGAGCTGCTCCCCGTAGGTGGGGTGGGGGTCCACGCTGCCGTCGGCGGCGGGGACGCCCAGGCGCACCAGCAGGCCCCGTTCGGGGTCGTCGGGCCCGTCGGGGGGCTGGGCCCGCCCGTCGCGGAAGTGGCACGACGAGCAGGACTGGGCGTTGAAGAGGGGCCCCAGCCCGTCGCGGGCCGTGGTCGAGGCGGGGGCGGTGACCCAGTTGTCGTTGAAGAAGTTGTTGCCCACCGCGAAGAAGCGGCGCTGCTCGGGGTCGAGGCCGGGCACCGGCTGGGCGTAGGCCCCGGCGCCCGCCACAGCGACGGTGGCGTCGCCGCCCTGGGCCGCCCGCTCGGCGGCGGGGGCCCGCCGGGCCGCGGTCGTGGGCGATGGGCCGGCCGCTTCGCCACCGGCGCCCCCCGAGCAGGCCAGGGCGGCCAGGGCCGCGGCCAGCGCCGCCGCCCCGAGGAGGGGGCGCGAGAGGCGCCGCCCCCGTCCGGGGGGGAGCGTCGGGGGCGGGGCGCCGGTCAGGGTCGGGACCTCAGATGTCGAGGCTGATCTCGTAGCCCAGCCGGGCGGCCAGGTCGGCGATCACGTCGCCCTGGGCCTGGAGGTCCTCGCCCAGGGTGCGCACCGCCTCGCGGCCGCTGTCGTCGGTGAGGAGCTGGTCGAAGGGGGGCTCGAGGGCCTCGGCGGCGGCCACCGTCTCGTCCAGCGAGGTCCGCAGGGCGGTGTCGAGCTCGGGGGCCACCTCGGCCACCACCTCGGAGAGCGACGTGCCCTCCACCCCGGGCCAGTCCGCGGTGTAGGCGACGAGGATGCCCCGGGCGTTGCCCACGACGTCGGCCGTGGTGTTGTCGGAGAAGCAGGAGTGCTCGTCCTCCTGGTCCTGCGTGTCGTAGGCCACCAGGATGCGCTCGCCGCCCAGCTCGCCGGCCGACAGGGCGCCCATGCCCCGGAGGATGTTGGTGACGGCCTGGTCGGGGTCGGCCAGGAAGTCCTCCCGGTAGGCGCCGCCCTCGGGGTCCCACTCGTCGCGCACCGAGGTGAGGTCGGCCACCAGCAGCTCGGCCAGGGCGCTCAGGTAGGCGCCCCGCCGCTCGGCCACCGGCGAGTCGGTGTAGTCGGTGACGGGCCGAGCGCCGGGCCCGTCGTCGCTCAGGTCCTGGCCCCACAGCAGGAACTCGATGGCGTGCCAGCCGGTGGAGATGTTGGTCTCCCCGCCCGCCTCGTTGGCCTCGACGATGCCCTCCGCGGTGATCTCCGGGGTGCCCTCGGCGTCGTTGATGATCCCGGCGTCGGGGTCGTCCTCGACGTAGTCCACGTAGGCCTCGTCCATGGGCCAGGCGTTGATCTGGCCCTCGGGCCCGTCCTCGGGGTCGTCGATGGGGCCGTCGTAGAAGCGGAACACCTCGGTGGGGCCGTAGACGTCGCGGGCGTCCAGCCAGGCCTGCTTGGCCGCGTCCAGGCCGGCCTCGTCGGGGGCGGCCACGAAGGTGTCCACCGCCTCCTGCAGCTCGGTGGCGGCGGTGACGGTGTCGTCGTACGCGGTGAACACCAGGTCGGCGTAGGTGGTGGCCGCGGCGGTGGCCCGCTCGGGATCGAGGGGGGTGGCCGCCTCGTCGCCCGCGCTGCTGCCGGAGCCCCCGGCGGCCGTGGTCGTGGTGGCCTCGTCGCCCTCGGCGGCGGGGTCGTCGTCGGAGCAGGCCACCCCCAGGAGGGAGAGGGCCAGGCCGGCGGCGAGGAGGCGGGCGACGGAGGTCTTCATGGGCGGTCCTACCTGAGGGGAGGGCGACAGGGACGGCGTGGACCCGACGTGGGTTAGGGCACCCTAACCTTTCGCGGATGCCGGCCCGCCAGTCCGCCCCCCGCCTCCTGGCGGCCCGGGCCGCCGAGCCCGTGGACGGGTCGTCGCTGGCCGCGGTGCGGGTGGTGGTGGGGGCCGTGGGCGTGCTCAGCGCGGCCCGGGTGGTGGCCTACGGCTGGATCGACCGCCTCTACGCCGGCCCGGCCCACCGCTTCACCTACCTGGGCCTGGGGTGGGTGCCCCAGCCCGGGCCGACGGCGATGGCCGCCCTGGTGGCCGTGCTGGCCGGGGCGTCGCTGGCCATGGCCCTGGGCTGGCGCACCCGGGTGGCGGCGGCCGTGCTCCTGGGAGCCTTCGCCTGGGTCGAGCTCATCGACGCCACCACCTACCTGAACCACTACTGGTTCCTGACCCTGGTGCTGGCCCTGGGCACCGTCGTCCCCTGGGGGGCGGCGGGCAGCCTCGACACCCGGCGGCGGGGCGGGCCCCGGCCGGTGGCCCGCGGGTGGGTGTGGCTGCTGCGGTTCCAGGTCGGCGTGGTCTACGCCTCGGCCGGGGTGGCCAAGCTCCAGGGCGACTGGCTGCTGCGGGCCGAGCCGCTGCGGCTGTGGCTGCCGGCCCGGTCCGGGCTGGCGGTGGTCGGCCCGGCGCTGGAGCACGTGGCCACGGCGCACGTGCTGTCGGTGGCCGGGGCCGCCTTCGACTGCGCCGTGGTACCCCTGCTCCTGGCCCGGCGCACCCGCCCATGGGCCTGGGGCGCCCTCGTGGCCTTCCACGTCAGCACCTGGGCGCTGTTCCCCATCGGCGTGTTCCCGTGGCTCATGGTCGGGGCCGCCACCGTCTTCTTCGCCCCCGACTGGCCCCGGGCCCTGGCCTCCCGGGCCCGAGCTCGGTGGGCCGGCCGGTCCCGGGCCGGCCCCGGGCCGGCAGTGGGGCCCGCGACGGTGGCCGCGGCCGGCGGTGGGGGCGGTGGCGGCGCGGTGGTGGCCCGGCCCGCGGCCAGCCGGGCCGCCCTGGCCCTGGCCACCCTGTGGGTGGTGGTGCAGCTGGCGCTGCCGGTCCGGCACCTGGCCTACGGCGGCGACCACCGGTGGTCGGCGCAGGGCTACCGCTTCGCCTGGAACGTGCTGCTGACCGAGAAGGCCGGCTCCGTCACCTTCCTGCTCCACGAGCCGGCCACCGGGCGCCGGTGGGCCACCGACGGCAGCGGCCTCTACACCCGGTCCCAGCGCCAGGTCATGGCCACCGAGCCCGACCTCATCCACCAGGCCGCCCGGGCCCTGGCCGCCCAGCAGGAGGCCCGGGGCCGCCACGTCGAGGTCCGGGTCGACGCCTGGCTCTCGCTCAACGGGCACCCGCCGGCCCGCCTGATCGACCCGGCGGTCGACCTGGCGGCCCGGCCCCGGGACCTGTGGGACGACCCGTGGATCCTGCCCCGCCCCGCCGATCCTCCGGCCGGGGCGGCCCGGTAGGTTGCCCCGGATGGCTCCCCCTCGGCGCTACGCGGTGGTGGGGGTGGGCGGGGTGGGAGGGCTGTACGCGGCCCGGCTCCACGCCGCCGGGTGCGAGGTCCACCTGGTGGCCCGGGGCGACGCCGATGCCCTGGAGGCCGACGGCCTGCACCTCTCCTCCCCGCTGGGCGACGTGGCCGCCCGCCTGCCGGTCCACCGCGGCCCGGCCACCGTCCCCGAGGTGGACGTCGTGGTGCTGGCGGCCAAGACCACCTCGCCGTCGGCCCGGGCCACCGCGGCCGAGGTGGCCCGGGACCGGCCCGGGGCCAGCGTGCTGGTCCTGCAGAACGGGCTGGGGGTCGAGGCCCGGGTGGCGGGCCTGGCCCCGGGGGCCACCGTGCTGGGCGGCATGGCCTTCGTGTGCTCGCAGCGGGTGGGCCCCGGGCGCATCGAGCACCTGGACTTCGGGCGGGTGACGGTGGGGGAGCACCGGGACGACCTGGCCCCGGCCGGGATCACCCCGGCGGTGGAGGCGGTGGTGGCCGACCTGGAGGCGGCCGGGGTGGGGGGCGTGGCCGCCCCCGACCTGGTCCAGGGGCGCTGGGAGAAGCTGGTGTGGAACGTCCCGTTCAACGGCCTGGCCGTCGTCCTGCGGGCCCGCACCGACGAGCTGGTGGCCGACCCGGCGGCCGTGGTCCTGGTCCGGACGCTGATGGAGGAGGTGCGGGCCGGCGCCGCGGCCCAGGGGCGGGCCATCGCCCCCGGCTTCGTGGACCGGATGGTGCGGGCCACCGCGGCCATGACCCCGTACGCCCCCAGCATGCGCCTGGACTTCGACGCCGGGCGGGACATGGAGGTCGACGCCATCTACGGCGCCCCCCTGGCCGCGGCCCGGGCCGCCGGCGTCGACCTCCCGGCCACCGCGGTGCTGGCCGCCCAGCTCCGGTTCCTGGGCGCTCAGGCCGGGGCCGGCGGCGGGGAGGGCGGGACCGGCCCCAGGGCGACGAAGCCGTCCCACAGCAGGTCGACCAGGTAGGTCACGAGCTGGTCGCGGGGCAGGGTGCGGGTGCGCACCCACCAGTCGCCGGCCAGGTGGACCATGCCCACGACGCCGAAGGCCCAGGGCTCGGCCGCCCCGGAGTCGGCGTTGCGGGACCGGAGCTGCTCGCCCAGGACCACGGCGATGGCCCGGGCCACGTCGGCCGACAGGCCGGTGATGGTGGCCCCCGGCGCGGTGCTCGACTGCTCGGTGACGAAGCGGTACACCTCGGGGTCCTCGTCGATGAGGGCGACGTAGGCGGCGATGGCGGTGCGCAGCATCTCCTTGGGGTTGTCGCCGGCCTCCTCCAGGGCCCGGGTGACCTCGTGGAGGACCTGGGTGGCCATGTTCTCGCCCAGGGCCCGGAGCAGGCCGTCCCGGTCACCGAACAGGCGGTACACGATGGGCTTGGTGACGCCGGCCTCGCGGGCGATGGCCTCCATCGACACCTTCGCCCCCTCGCGCCGGATGGCGGCCACGGCGGCGTCGAGGAAGGCCTGGCGCCGTTCCTGCGGGGACCGCCGGGCGACACGGCGGCGGACCGGTCCCGGAGACATGCCGTGCAGTCTGGCGGGTGCGGGCCCATCACGGGCGCACCGGCGCCGCCCCTCGCTCGCCGGCCCGCCCCCGAGGCCAACGGACGGCACACTTGACGGCTGTCGTGCCAGTAGTCTCCCCACCCGTGCGGACGAGGATCAACCTCGACGCCGACCCCGCGAGCGTCGGCCGGGCCCGACTGTTCTGTGCCACCACCCTGGAGGGTTGGGGGGCCGACACCGAGCTGGTCGCCACCTGCTCCCTGCTGGTCAGCGAGCTGGCCAGCAACGCCGTGCTCCACGCCCGCACGCCCTTCACGGTGGCCCTCGAGCACCGGGAGCGCCTGCGGGTCGAGGTGCTCGACGGCGACCCCCGCCCGCCCCACCCCTGCGACTACCGCGTCGACGCCCTGTCGGGCCGCGGCCTGCACCTGGTCGAGGCGCTGGCCCGGGCCTCGGGCACCACCACGTCGGCCGGGGGGAAGTCGGTGTGGTTCGAGCTCGACTGGCACGCCCAGATGGTGCCGTGACCCCGGCGGCCGGCGGCGCCCGCCGCCGGGTCGAGATGCGGGCCGCCCCGGCCGCCGCCGTCCTGGACCTGCTGGCCGCCCTGGACGGGCTGCAGCGCGAGATCCAGCTGGCCGACCTGGGGGCCGGCCCCGCCGCCCGCCCCACGGTGGAGGCGAGCGTGGTCGAGGGCTTCGTGGGGGGCCGGGCCGGCATCGAGGCCCAGCGCACCTCCATCCACGACCAGGCCCGCCAGGCCCGGGAGGCGGGCCGTCACCTGGTGGACCTGGTGGCCGAGTACGGCGCCGCCGACGTCCGGCGGGTGCGCCACGCCACCGCGGCCATCGCCCAGGCCGACGACGCGGCCCGGAGCGGGTTGTTGCTGGCCCCGCCCATGACCCCGGAGCAGCGCCACCTGTGGGAGTGGATGGACCGGCAGATCCGGCTCCAGGTGGACGGCGGCCCGGCCACCGCCTACGCCCCGCCCCCCTGACCGGACCCGACCCCCTGGCTAGCCTCCGCCGATGCCCCGCGGCAACGTCCTCCACATCACGGTCGACCAGTGGCGCGGTGACTGCCTCTCGGCCGCCGGGCACCCGCTGGTCCGCACCCCCACCCTCGACGCGCTGGCCGCCCGGGGGGTGCGCTTCGCCAAGCACTGGGCCAACGTCGCCCCCTGCGGGCCGTCCCGGGCCACCCTGCACACCGGCATGTACGCCATGAACCACCGCTCGGTGCTCAACGGCACGCCGCTCGACACCAGGTTCACCAACGTGGCCCTGGAGGCCCGGCGGGCCGGTTACCGACCCGCCCTGTTCGGCTACACCGACACCACCGTCGACCCCCGGGCGGTGGAGGCCGACGATCCCCGCCTCCGCTCCTACGAGGGCGTCCTGCCCGGCTTCGACGTGGTGCTCAACGACCCCTCCGAGGGGGCCGGGCCCCTGGAGTGGGCCCGGTGGCTGGCCGGCAAGGGGGTGGACGTCCCGTCGGAGCCCCGCGACCTGTACCTCCCGGACCTCGGCCACCCCGGCGCCGGCACCCACAGCGAGTGGTGGGCCCCGACCCGCTTCGGGCCCGAGCACACCGAGACCGCCTTCGTGGTCGAGCGCCTGGTCGAGTGGCTGGAGCGGCGCGACGACGAGCCCTGGTTCGTGCACGCCAGCTTCATCCGCCCCCACCCGCCGTACCGCAACCCCGTCGGCTACCACGACCTCTACTCCGCCGACGACGTGCCCGGCTTCCGGGGCCACCGCAGTCGGGCCGAGGAGGCGGCCAGCCACCCGCTGGCCGCGGTGGCCACCAGCCTGCCCGGCGTGGCCGCGCCGGCCGAGGAGGCCGACCGGCGCCAGCTCCGGGCCACGTACTACGGGATGATGGCCGAGGTCGACGACCAGCTGGGCCGGCTCTTCGCCTGGCTGGACCAGGCCGGCCTGACCGACGACACCCTGGTGCTGCTCACCTCCGACCACGGCGACCAGAACGGCGACCACTGGCTGGTCGAGAAGCTGGGCTACTGGGACGAGAGCTACCACGTGCCCCTGATCGTCTGCGACCCCCGGGCCGAGGCCGACGCCACCCGGGGTTCGGTGGTCGCCGCCCCCACCGAGCACGTGGACGTGCTGCCCACCCTGTGCACGTGGATGGGGGTGGAGCCGCCGCTCCAGTGCGACGGGCGGTCGCTCCAGCCCTTCCTCCACGACACCCCTCCCCCCACCGGCCCCGAGGGGTGGCGCGACACCGTCCACTGGGAGTGGGACTTCCGCAACCCGTGGCTCCACCTGGCCGAGGGGCTGCTGGGCATCCCCATGGAGCAGTGCTGCCTGGCCGTGAGCCGGGGGGCGGGGTGGAAGTACGTGCAGTTCGCGGCCGATCCCGAGGTCCTGCCCCCGCTGCTGTTCGCCCTCGATGACGACCCCGACCAGGTCGAGGACCGGGTCGGCGACCCGGGCAGCTCGGCGGTGGTGGCCGACCGGCTGGCCGAGATGATGCGCTGGCGCCTGCGCCACGCCGATCGCACCCTCACCGGCCACATGGTCACCCCCGAGGGCCTGGCCGTGCACCGGGACCCGCACCGGTGACCGAGCTCCGCCTGCTGTTCCTCAACGCCTTCCTGCTCCGCCCCCTGCGGGTCGGGGTGGGCCCGTTGCGCTGGGAGCCGGGAGCGGCCCCGGCGGCGGCCGACCGGGCCACCGAGCTGGGGCGGACCGTGGTCGGCGCCTACGACGTGGTGGCCCTGGCCGAGGCCTTCGCGGTCGAGGACCGCCGGCGGGTGCTGGAGGGCTGGCCCGCCGACGCCCCCCGGCCGGCCGTGGCCGTGGGGCCCGAGGGCGGGTGGGGTCGGGCCGGGGGCCGGACCGCCACCTCCAGCGGGCTGGCCACCCTGGTCGACGGGCCGGCGGTGACGCGGGTCGAGCGGCACCGCTACACCGCGGCCGGCCACCGCCTGGCCGACGCCGACCCGTGGGCGGCCAAGGGCGTGCTGCTGGTGGAGGTGGACGTGGGCCTGCCGGGCCGGGTCGAGGTGTACAGCACCCACCTGTGCGCCGGGGGCGGCCTGTTCCCGGTGGCCGGTGACCGGGTGGCCGGCACCGACGCCGTGCGCCGGGCCCAGGCCGAGGAGCTGGTGGCCTTCGTGGACGCCACCCACCAACCGGCCAACCTGGCCCTGGTGGTGGGGGACGTGAACGTGCCGGCCGGGGGCCGGACCGACCGGGACCTGGCCGCCACCTTGGCCCCGGCCGGCCTGGAGGACCTGTGGCTCGGCCTGGGCTCGGGCCCGGGCCCGACCTCCGGCCTGGAGCGGGTGGGGGGCGAGCTGGGCCGCCTGGACCCCGCCGATCCCCGCTTCGCCCCCGACGACGATCCCGCCCCGGAGGCGCCGACCCCGGAGGGCCCGGCCTCGCCGGTCGACCCGGCCGAACGCATCGACCGGGTGTTCCTGCAGCGCCCCCGGCCCGAGCACGGCCTGGCGGTGCGCCACGCCGTCCTGCGCCGTCGGCCCTTCCCCCGGCGGGCCGACGCCCCCGACCGCCACCGCCTGCCCTTCCTGTCCGACCACCTCGGCCTCCACCTGGAGCTCACCCTGGCCCCGGCCCCCGACCGGGAGGGGTGAGCGGGAGGGGGAGCGCTGGCGGTCAGGCCCCGTCGGGGCCGGAGAGGAGGGCGATGTCGTCCTCCAGGCCGGCCAGCACCTGGTCGATGGTGGCCCGGCGGAGGGCGGCCTTGGTGTGGGCCACCGCCCCCCGGCGCAGCCCCGACCGCTCCTGGGCCACGGCCAGGGCCTCGGTGACCACGTCGGCCGACGGCACCAGGCGGTCCAGGAAGCCGGCCTCGGCCGCCCCGGCCGGGTCGTAGACCTGGCCCAGGACGGCCCGGGCCAGGTGCGGCGGGGCCAGGCGGTCGCGGGCCAGCTCCACCGCGAACACGGGCAGGGTGAGGCCGATGGCCACCTCGTTCAGGCCGACCTTGGCCGGCACGTCGGCCGGCCCGATGCGCTCGTCGCAGGACAGGAGGGTCACCGCCCCGCCGGCCAGGGCGTGGCCGGTGCAGGCCGCCACGGTGGGCAGCGACGTGCCGTAGAGGCGCATCCAGAACCGGGCCCCGGCCAGCACCAGGCCCTGCATGGCCTGCGGGCTCTCGGTCATGACCTTGAGGTCGAAGCCGGCCGAGAAGGTCCGGGCCCCGCCCACCAGCACCAGGGCGGTGGCCTCGTCCTCGGCCCGGTCCAGGGCGCCGTGGAGGGCCTCCAGGGTCGGGTGGCCGATGGCGTTGGCCTTGCCGTCGTCCAGGGTGACCACGGCGACGGCACCGTCGAGGCGGTACTGCACGGGCGGGGAGGTCTCGTCGGCCATGGCCGCGGACCGTAGCCCCTGGCCGGTCAGCTCCTGGCCCGCTGGCGGAGGGCGCGCTCACCCGCGTCGTGGCCCGCCACCCCGGCCACCCGCCCGTCGGGCCACAGCACCAGCACCCGGTCGACGGCGGCCGCCTCGCTGCGCTGCAGGGTGGCCAGCACCGGGTCGTCGACCAGGGCGGTGGGCACCCGGTCGAGGGGCCAGGCCACGTCCACGGCCCGCACCGCCGGCCAGTCGTGCGGGTCGACGGCCATCACCAGCTCGGCGGTGAGGAGGCCGGTGATGCGCCCGTCGGAGGCCTGGACCGGGAAGGCGGTGTGGGGCGCCCAGCCCGGGGCCCGGGCCACGACGTCGCTGAGCGTGGTCCACTCGGGCACCACCGGCGGGTCGGGCTGCATGACGGCGCCGATGCGGGCCTCGCGCAGGGCCCCCAGGGCCGGGGCGGCCCGCAGGCGGCTGCGGGCGTTGCCGGCCATGAACGCCCCGATCAACAGGAGCCACAGCCCGCGGTCGTCGGCCTCGGCCAGCAGCAGCCACCCGCCCCCGACCAGCAGCACCACGCCCATGACGAAGCCGATGGTGGCGGTGACGGTCTGGGCCCGGGTCCGGTCCCCGGTCACCATCCACACCAGGGCCCCCAGCACCGCCCCGCCGTCGAGCGGGTCGCCGGGCAGCAGGTTGACCGCGGCCAGCAGCAGGTTGACGAAGGCCAGCCAGGCCAGCATCTCGCCCACCACGGCCATGGGGCCCAGGCCGCCGTCGACGGCCAGGCCCAGCAGCAGGAACACCGCGGCGCAGGCCACGTTGGCCAGCGGGCCCACCCCGCTGACCCGCAGCTCGGCCCCCGGGGTGCCGGCCTCGGTGGCGAACTGGGTGTGCCCGCCGAAGAGGGTGAGGGTGATGCCCCGGACGTCCATGCCCTCGCGCCGGCCCACCAGGGCGTGGCCCATCTCGTGGGCCAGGAGCGAGAGGAAGAACAGGGCGGCGCCCACAACGGCCACGGCCCAGTAGGTGGACGGGGGCTCGCCGGGCACCGCCGCCGGCAGGGGGCCCTGGCGGAGGGTCAGGGCGTAGAGGACGGCGACGAAGGGGACCACCCAGCTCATCCCGATGCGGACGCCGGCCAGGCGGCCGAGGGGGATGGCCCGTTCCATGGGGCGAGCGTACCGAGGGGCTAGGCCGGCGCGGGCTCGGTCACGAAGTCGATGAGCTGCTCCACCGCGCCGATCAGGGCCGGTTCCAGGTCGGTCCAGTCGCCCACCGCGGCCAGGACCCGGCGCCAGAAGGCCCGGGGCTCCTCCCGCGAGCCCAGGGCGGCGATGACGCCCTCCTTCCACGGCGTGCCCGGCGGCACGGCGGGCCAGGCGGCGATGCCCAGGGCCGCGGGCCGGACCGCCTGCCACACGTCGACGAAGGGGTGGCCGGTGACCAGCACGTCGGGGTGGCCGACGGCGGCGGCCAGGCGGGTCTCCTTCGACCCGTCGACCAGGTGGTCGAGCAGGATGCCCAGGCGCCGGCCGGGGCGGGGACCGAAGGCGCGGGCCACGGCGGCCAGGTCGTCGGCCCCGTGCAGGACCTCGACCACCACCCCCTCGCCCCGCAGGTCGTCGCCCCACACCTTCTCCACCAGCTCGGCGTCGTGGAGGCCCTCGACCAGGATGCGGCTGGCCCGGGCCACCCGGGCCGGCGCCGCCGGGGCGGCCACCGACCCCGACGCCGTGCGGGCGGCGGCGGCCGGGGCCGGCCGGGGCCGGGGCGCCACCAGGGTCACGGCCCGGCCCCCGACGGTGAAGGCTCCGGGCACGGGGCGCAGCAGGTGCTGGCGGCCGGCGGGGTCGCGGGCGTACAGCTGGTCGGCCCGGGCCGACACCACCGTCCACGGGGCCCGCTCGCCCCGGGGGGTGATGGCCAGGCCGGGCGTGGCCTCCACCGCCGGGTACGTCACCCGGGGCCGGCGGGGCCCGTCGAGGTCGATCGGCTCGGACAGGATCCCGTCGCGCCGCGGCATGGGGCGAGGGTACGGGGGGCGCTGGGCCCGGCGGGGGACACCGGGCCGTACCCTCGGCGCCGTGATCCTCCTCGACGCCGCCGGGCTGACCGTGACCCGCCCCGAGCGGCCGCTGTTCACCGACGTGGGCGTCACCCTGGCCAGCGGCGACCGCCTGGCCGTGGTCGGGCTCAACGGGTGCGGCAAGAGCACGCTGCTCCGGGTCCTGGCCGGCGCGGTCGAGCCGGCGGCCGGCACCGTGCGGCGGGGCCGGGGCAGCCGGGTGGTGGCCGTCACCCAGGACCGCACCCTCCCGCCGGGGACGGTGCGGGCCGCGGTGGGGGCCGAGGGCGAGGGGGCGTGGGCCGCCGAGGCGGTGGCCGACCGGCTGGGCCTGTCCGACCTGCTCGACCGGGACGTGGCCACGCTGTCGGGCGGGCAGTCCACCCGGGTGGCCCTGGCCCGGGCCCTGGCCGAGGTGGGCCCGGCCGGCGAGGGCGACGACGCCGTGGTCCTGATCCTGGACGAGCCCACCAACCACCTCGACATCGACGCCATCGCCTGGCTGGAGGAGCGGCTGGCCGCCCACCGGGGCGGGTTGCTGCTGGTCACCCACGACCGTCACGTGCTCGACCGGGTCACCACCCGCATCCTGGAGCTGGACCGGGGCCGGGGCCACGCCCACGAGGGGGGCTACGCCTCGTACCTGGAGGCCCGGGCCCTCCGGGCCGAGCAGGCCGCGGTGGCCGACAGCCGGCGCCGCAACCTGGCCCGTCGGGAGCTGGCCTGGCTGCGCCGGGGCGCTCCGGCCCGCACCACCAAGGCCCGGGCCCGGGTGGACCGGGCCACCTCGCTGGTCGAGGCCCGGCCCGAGGCCGCGGCCCGTCCCTCCGACGAGCTGCCCCTGCACCACGGCACCCCCCGCCTGGGCGACCAGGTGGTCGAGCTGCACGGCGTCGGCCACCGCTGGGACGAGGACGGGCCTTGGCTGTTCCGGGGGGTGGACCTGGCCCTCGACCCGCGGGAACGACTTGGGCTGGTGGGGCCCAACGGGGCCGGCAAGTCGACCCTGGTCGACGTCATCGCCGGCCGCATCACACCGGCCGAGGGCCGCGTGGTGCGGGGCACCACGGCCGAGGTGGCGGTGTACGACCAGGCCGGCCTGGCCCTCGACCCCGGCCTGCGGGTGGCCGCCGCGGTGGCCGGTGCCCACCGCGACCCGGACTGGACCGATGCCCGGTTGCTGGAGGCGTTCTGGTTCGACGCCGATGCCCAGGGGGCGCCCGTGGGCCTGCTCTCGGGCGGCGAGCGCCGGCGGCTCCAGCTCCTGCTCACGCTGCGGGCCCGGCCCAACGTCCTGCTGCTGGACGAGCCCACCAACGACCTGGACCTCGACACCCTGCGGGTGCTGGAGGACTTCCTGGACGACTGGCCCGGGGCCCTGGTGGTGGTCAGCCACGACCGGGCCCTGCTGGAGCGCACCGTCACCGACGTGCTGGTCATCGACGAGGGCGTGGACGGACGCCGCCTCCCCGGGGGCTACCCGGCCTGGGAGGAGCAGCGGCGCACCGCCCGGGCCCGGGGCCGGGCCGGCGCCGCTGCTCCCCGCCCGGCGTCCCCCCGCCCGGCGGCGCCCGCCCCGGCCGCCCCGACCGCGCCCGCCCCGGCCGCTCCGCCGACGGCGTCGCGGCGGCCCCGGGGCCACCTGCACAAGCTCATGAAGGAGGCCGAGGGGCGGGTGCGGCGCCTGGAGCGCCGGCGCGAGGAGCTGACCGCGGCGCTGGCCGAGGGCGCCGCCGACCACCGGCGCATGGCCGACATGGGGGCCGAGCTGTCCGCCGTGGCCGACGAGCTGGCCGGGGCCGAGGACGAGTGGTTGGCCCTGGCCGAGGAGGCCGACCGCTAGACCGACCGGTCAGCCCCCGGCGGTGGTGGCGGTGGTGGTCGTCGCCGTGGTGCCCGGCGGGGCGGTGGTGGCGGTGGTGGTGTCGGGCCCGGCGGTGGTCGGTGCGGTGGTGCCGGTGTCGCCGGGGGCGGTGGTCGGCGCCGTGCTCTCGGCTGCTGGTGCGGTGCTGGCGGGGGCCGTCTGGCCGCCGAGGCAGGTGTTGAGGTCCTGGGCCACCTCGGCCAGGGCCTCCTGGTCCTTGGTGCTCATCTCGTCCTGGGCCAGGTCGCCGCCGGCCTCCAGGTCGGCGCCCAGGAAGTCCCGCAGCCCGGCGTCGGAGATGTCGGAGGCCACCAGCACCTCGGCCACGCAGTCGGCCGAGGTGGGGGGGAAGCCGCCGTCGTTGCGGAGCTTGATCGACAGGGCGGACTCGGTGGGCCGCCCGGTGGACTCGTCCCCGCCGCCGTCGCCGCACGCCGCGGTGGCCAGGAGGGCGACGGCCGCCAGGGCCAGGACCAGGGCGCGGATCCGCATGGGCGTAGGTTGGTCGGCTCGGACCCCATCCGCAAGGCAGGTCGACGGCCGGTCGCCCCGGCCGGGTGGGCCGCTGCCGCCGCCAGGAGCCCCCGTGACCGACACCGCCGCCACCGTCGACACCGCCCGGAGCCAGGCCTACCGGGACGACCGGGCCCACGTGTTCCACTCGTGGTCGGCCCAGAAGGCGCTCGACCCGCTGGTCGTCACCGGGGCCGAGGGGAGCTGGTTCTGGGACGAGGACGGCCGCCGCTACCTCGATCTGTCGTCCCAGATGGTCAACGTCAACATCGGCCACCAGCACCCCCGGGTGGTGGAGGCCATCAAGGCCCAGGCCGACGTGCTGTGCATGGTGGCCCCCGGCCACGCCCACCCGGTGCGGGGCGAGCTGGCCCGCCTGTTGGCCGAGCGGGCCCCCGGGGACCTGGACGTGGTCTTCTTCACCAACGGGGGGGCCGAGGCCACCGAGAACGCCGTCCGCATGGCCCGCCTCCACACCGGGCGCCACAAGGTGCTGGCCGCCTACCGCAGCTACCACGGGGCCACGGCCGGGGCCATCGCCCTCACCGGCGAGCCCCGGCGCTGGCCCAGCGAGCCGGGCCCGGCCGGCGTGGTCCACTTCTGGGGGCCCTACCTGTACCGCTCCGCCTTCCACGCCACCACCGAGGCCGAGGAGTGCGAGCGGGCCCTGGCCCACCTGCGGGACACCGTCGCCGTCGAGGGCCCCGGCGCGGTGGCGGCGGTGATCCTGGAGTCGGTGGTGGGCACCAACGGGGTCCTGGTGCCGCCCGACGGCTACCTGGCCGGGGTGCGGGAGATCTGCGACGAGCACGGCATCGTCATGGTCTGCGACGAGGTGATGGCCGGCTTCGGGCGCTGCGGCGAGTGGTTCGCGGTCGACCGGTGGGGCGTGGTGCCCGACCTGATCTGCTTCGCCAAGGGCGTGAACTCGGGCTACGTGCCCCTGGGCGGGGTGCTGATGTCCCGGGCCATCGCCGACACCTTCGCCGAGCGGCCCTACCCGGGGGGCCTCACCTACTCGGGCCACCCCCTGGCCTGCGCGGCGGCCGTGGCCTCCATCGGCGCCTTCGAGGACGAGGGCCTCCTGGCCCGGGCCCGGATGCTGGGCACCGACGTCCTGGGGCCGGGGTTGGCGGCGCTGGCCGAGCGCCACCCCTCCGTGGGCGAGGTGCGGGGCGTGGGCGCCTTCTGGGCCCTGGAGCTGGTGCGCGACCGGGCCACCAGGGAGCCGCTGGTGCCGTTCAACGCCTCGGGCGCCGCCGCCGCCCCCCTGCGCCAGGTGGTGGCGGCGTGCGTGGAGCGGGGCGTGGTGCCGTTCGCGGCCGGCAACCGCCTCCACGTCGTCCCGCCCCTGACCACCCCGGTGGCGGACCTGGAGGCCGGCCTGGACCTGCTGGACGAGGCCCTGGCCGTGGCCGACGCGCACGTCACCGGCTGAGGGCGCGACGCACGAGGGGTGGCGCCTAGCGTGGGCCGGCCCCGCTGCGCCCGCCCCCCGGACGCTGCAGCCCGGGCTCCCACCCCCTCCCCCTGGAGCGCCTCGTGCCCCTCGAGCCCAACGTCGACATCCGCCCCGCCACCGGCAAGCTGGGGGTCCTGCTGCCCGGCATGGGCGCCGTCGGCACCACGTTCATCGCCGGGTGCCTGGCCATCCGCAAGGGCCTGGCCCGGCCCATCGGCTCCCTGACCCAGATGGGCACCATCCGCATCGGGCCCCGCCCCGACGACAACGTGCCCCTGATCAACGACTACGTGCCCCTGGCCCAGCTCGACGACCTGGTCTTCGGGGGCTGGGACGTCTTCGAGGACGACGCCTACGTGGCCGCCAGCCGGGCCGGCGTGCTGGATGCCCACATGCTGGAGGAGCTGGGCGAGGAGCTGCGGGCCATCCGGCCCATGCCCGCGGTGTTCGAGCAGGCCTACGTCCGCAACCTCCACGGCGACCACGTGAAGGCCGCCGCCTCCAAGTGGGACCTGGCCCAGCAGCTGGCCGACGACATCAACCGGTTCAGCGAGGAGAACGGCTGCGACCGCCTGGTGGCCGTGTGGTGCGGCTCCACCGAGGTCTACCGGGAGCCCACCGCCGTCCACCAGAGCCTGGAGGCCTTCGAGCAGGGCCTGCGGGACTCCGACCCCGACATCGCCCCCAGCCAGATCTACGCCTACGCCTTGTTGAAGCTGGGCATCCCGGTGGCCAACGGCGCCCCCAACCTGAACCTGGACACCCCGGCCCTGCTGGAGCTGGCCAAGGCCAAGCAGGTGCCGGTCACCGGCAAGGACTTCAAGACCGGCCAGACCCTGATGAAGACCATCCTGGCCCCCGGCTTCAAGGCCCGGATGCTGGGCGTGGAGGGGTGGTACTCCACCAACATCCTGGGCAACCGGGACGGCGAGATCCTGGACGACCCCGAGTCGTTCAAGGCCAAGGAGGTGTCCAAGCTGGGGGTGCTCGACACCATCTTCGAGCCCGAGCGCAACCCCGAGCTCTACGGCGACATCCACCACGTGGTGCGGATCAACTACTACCCGCCCCGGGGCGACAACAAGGAGGGCTGGGACAACATCGACATCTTCGGGTGGCTGGGCTACAAGATGCAGATCAAGGTCGACTTCCTGTGCCGGGACTCGATCCTGGCCGCCCCCCTGGTGCTCGACCTGGCCCTGTTCCTGGACCTGGCCCAGCGGGCCGGCCTCTCCGGCGTGCAGGAGTGGCTGAGCTTCTACTGGAAGAGCCCCCAGCCGGCGCAGCCCGGGCTGTACCCCGAGCACGACATCTTCATCCAGCTCATGAAGCTGAAGAACACCCTCCGGCACCTCCGGGGCGACGACCCCATCACCCACCTGGGCGCCGAGTACTACGACTGAGGACGGACCACGCTGGGGGCGGCGCCGGCCGCCGGGTCGACCGCGGCGCCGGCCATGGCCGCCTCGGCGGCCAGGGTGATGAAGCGCCCGCAGAAGGCGAACACGCCGGCCCCGTCGGCCGGCACGATCGACCCGTTGACCAGCCGGGCCGCGTCGGTGCAGAGCAGGGCCACGGTCTCGGCCACGTCCTCGGGGGTCATGGCCTTGCGCAGCGGGTGGGTGCGGGCCTCGATGTCGGACAGGGCCTGGTGGAAGGGCCCCAGCATGAGCTTCAGGCTGTCGCCGTCGATCCAGCCCGGGTTGACGCCGACCACGGTCACGCCCCGCTCGCCCAGCTCGCAGCCCAGGTAGGCCACCATCGACTCCATGGCTGCCTTGGCCGCGGCCAGGATGCCGTGGGCCGGGATCCAGGTCACGGTGTCGACCCCGGACACGGCCACCACCCGGCCGTGGCCGCTGGCCTCCAGGAGGGGCACCGCCCGCTGGACCAGGCGCAGGAAGCCGGTGACCGAGATGGCGAAGGTGCGCTCCAGGTGGCGGGGCTCGGCCTCCAGCAGGGGCCGGAACGACGTGGCCGCGGCGTTGGCCACCAGGACGTCGAGCCGGCCCGGCCCCCGCTCCGGGTCGGCCACCGCGTCGAACAGGGCATCCACGTCGTCGACGTCGCCCACGTCGCAGCGCTGCACCCAGGCCCGCCGGCCGGCCGCCTCCACGTCGGCGGCCACCGCCCGGGCCTCGTCCTCCTGGCGCCGGTAGGTGACCACCACGTCGCAGCCGGCCCGGGCCAGGCGGCGGGCGGTGGCTGCCCCGAGGCCCCGCGACGAGCCGGTGACCAGCGCCGTCCGGCCGGCCAGGGACAGCGTGTCGGTGGGCTCGGGGGCGGCGGTGGCGACCATGCCGGCAACCTAGGCCGGGCTCAGTCCACCGGGATGGCCGGCCGGGCGGCCGGGCTGGCGGTGGGGATGGGCCTCTCGGCCCGGAGGAGCCACAGCACGGCCAGGGCCGCCACCGCCGCGGTGGCCGAGCCCACCCGGAGGGTCACGGCCATGGCCTGCACGAAGCTGTCCTGGGCGGCGCCGGCCAGGTCGGCCCCCCGGGGCCCGCCGACGCTCCGGCTGACCTGGAGGGCCTGGCCCACGCCCCGGCGGAAGAGCTCGCCGGCCTCGCCGGGCAGGCGCTCGGCCAGCCCGCCCAGCCCGGCCCGGTAGCGGGTGGCCAGGATGCTGCCCAGCACGGCGATGCCGGCCGCCCCGCCCACCTCGCGGGCGGTGTCGTTGACGGCCGAGCCCATCCCGGCCCGGTTCCGGGGCACGGCGGCCATGATCATGGCCGTGGTGGGGGCCATGGCCAGGCCCGAGCCGGTGCCGATGATCGCCAGGGCGCCCCCGGTGAGCACGTAGGGCGTGTCGTGGGAGGCCAGCGACAGGAGGAAGAAGCCGGCGGCGTGGAGCAGCAGGCCCGAGGCCACCGTGGCCCGGGCCCCCAGGCGGGTGACGATGCGGGCGCTGCGGGGGGCCCAGAACAGCATGGCCAGGGCGTTGGGGATGATGCCCAGGCCGGCCAGCAGCGGGCTGTAGCCCCGCACGTACTGCAGGTACTGGGTGGTGACGAAGAACATCCCGAACATCGAGAAGAAGGCCATGGTGATGACCAGGGTCCCGGTGGCGAAGCGCCGCACCCGGAACAGGCCCACGTCCACCATCGGCGACCGCGACGTGGCCTCCCAGCGCACGAACCCGCCCAGCAGGGCCAGGGCGGCCACGAACCCGGCCACCACCAGCGGGTCGGACCAGCCCCGCTCGGGGGCCTCGATCACCGCGAAGAGCAGGGCGCCGAAGCCCAGCATGGACAGCGCCGAGCCCACCGGGTCCAGGGGGGAGCGGTGGGCGTCCCGGGAGGTGGGCACCAGGATGCCCCCGGCCACCAGGGCCACGGCGCCGATGAGGACGTTGATGAGGAAGACCGACCCCCACCAGAAGTGGGTCAGGACGAACCCGCCGACCAGGGGGCCGATGGCCCCGCCGGCCCCGGCGAAGCCGGCCCAGATGCCGATGGCCCGGGCCCGCTCGTGGGGCGGGAACACGTTGGTGAGGATGGACAGGGTGGTCGGCATGATCAGCGCCGCCCCGATGCCGGCCACGGCCCGGGCCCCGATCAACGGCCCGGTGCCGCCCGAGAAGCTAGCGGCCAGCGAGGCCAGCACGAAGATGGCCAGCCCGGCCTGCAGGGCCCCCTTGCGGCCGAAGCGGTCGCCCAGGGCGCCGGCCGGGAGCAGGAGCCCGGCGAAGACCAGGGCGTAGATGTCCACGATCCACTGCAACCCGGTCTGGGAGGCGTTGAGCGTGTCCGGGCGGGCCAGGGTGGGGAGGGCCACGTTGGTCGACGAGACGGCGGCCACGATCAGCACCAGGTTGACGCACAGGACACCCAGCACCAGCCAGCGGCGGGGGTCGGCCTCGTCGTCGCCGGGGGGGTGGGCGGGCGGCGGGGGCGGCATCCCGGGTGCCAACCCCGGCCTGGCGGCCGGTTGTTCCCCGGCCCGGCCGGCCGCGGCGTTCGGCGCCCCCGTCGGTAGCCTGACCGGACCATGGATGCCACCGACACCGCCGCCGCTCCCGCCCCGGACGCCGAGGTGCCGGCCGCCGCGCCCACGGCCGCCGACACGCCGGAGGCCGACCTGGTCCTGCGGCTCACCGACACCGCCCTGGCCACGGTGGCCAGCCTCCGCGACGCCGAGGACGACGCCGAGGCCCTGGCCCTGCGGGTCGAGGTCACCGGCGTGCGGGGCACCGAGTTCAGCTACGACCTGGCCTTCGAGGCGGCCGCCGGGGCCGCCCCCGACGACGCCGTCACCGTCCAGGCCGGCGTCACGGTGTGGATCCCGGCCGGCAGCGTCGACCGGTTGAAGGGGGCCACCCTCGACGTGCCGTCGCGGGAGGGCCAGGGCGGCCTCGTGCTGCGCAACCCCAACCGGCCCGACCCGCTGGGCATGGACGGCAGCATCGAGCTGGTCGGCACCGTCGAGGAGCGGGTGACCCAGCTCCTGGACCAGCACATCAACCCGGCCCTGGCCTCCCACGGCGGGTTCGCCAGCCTGGTCGAGGTGGAGGGCTCGGCCGCCCACATCACCATGGGCGGCGGCTGCCAGGGCTGCGCGGTGAGCGCCATGACCCTGCGGGACGGCATCCAGTCGGCCATCCTCGAACGGGTCCCGGAGATCACCGAGGTGATCGACACCACCGACCACGACGCCGGCGAGAACCCCTTCTTCACCGACAACCCCTACGAGTAGGGCAGCGGGCCGGCCCCGGGGTCAGCCCCCGGCGATCAGGGCGACGCCGCCCAGCACGGCCACCACGCCGACCGCCTGGGTCCGGGCCAGGTGCTCGCCGTGGACCCGCCAGGCCAGCAGGGCGGTGACCGCCGGGTAGAGCGAGGCCAGCACCGCGCTGATGGCCACCGATGCACCGCTGACCGCCACCGCGTAGGCGGTGTGGGCTCCCATGTCGGTCACGGCGATGGTGGCCAGGGTGCCCCGGTCGGCCCGAGTGGGTCGGGTGGCCCCCCGGAAGGCGGTGGCCAGCAGCAGGGCGCAGGCCGCGGCGTTGGTGGCCCGCGTGGCCAGCAGGGTCATGGCCACGCTGGCCTCACTGCCCTCGGCCACCACGGCCAGCACGCCCCCGAAGGAGGCGGCGGCCACGACGGCCAGGGCCAGGGGCCGCCAGGGCGAGGGCGCGGCGCGAGCGAGGGGCGCCGGCTCGACGAGCAGCTCGGCGGGTGCGGAGGGGGCCGGCCCCGGGCCGCCCCCCGGGTCGTCGTCGGTCGGCTCCACCGCGGCGCGGGCCCGCTCGGGCCCGGAGGCCAGGACCACACCGGCGATGGCCACCACGATGCCGGCCATCTGGGCCGGGCGGGGCGACTCGCCCTGGGCCAGGCCGACGGCCACGGGGACCACGGCCCCCAGGGCGGCCACCGGGGCCACGATCCCCATGGTGCCGGCGGCCAGGGCGGCGTAGAACGAGGCCAGACCCACGCAGCTGAACAGGCCGGCGGCCACGCCCCAGCCGATGGCCCCGGTGCGCCCGGTCTCCCCGGTCACCAAGACCACGGCCACCAGGGGCAGGACGGCGAGGCCCTGGCTGACCCGCATGACGGCCAGGGGGTGGGCCCGGCGACTGGCCGTGCCGCCCAGGAAGTCGCTGACACCCCAGAACAGGCTGGCCAGGCTGGCGACGAGGGCACCCATGGAGCCGCTCACCCTGGCACACCGGGAGGCCGGCGCCGGCGCGCCCGGCCCGCGGGCCGGTCAGCGGTCGGGGTCGCTCAGGGGTGCAGGGAGCGACGGACCTCGGCGGCCACGCCGGCGGCATCGAGGCCCAGGCCGGCCAGGATGGCGGGGGCCTTGCCCTGGGCCAGGAACTCGGTGGGGACGCCCATGACCCGCACCGCGGGCCGCTCGGCCGCCGGCCGGTCGAGGGCGGCCTCGGCCACCTGGTCGGCCAGGGCGGCGCCGATGCCGCCGTCGCGGTAGCCGTCCTCGACCGAGATCACCAGCGGGTGGGCGGCGGCGTCGGCCACCAGCGTCGGGTCCAGGGGGTGGATGACGCGGGGGTCCCACACCGTGCAGGAGATGCCCTCGGCCTCCAGGGCGGCGGCCGCCTCGGTGCAGGGGGCCAGCATGTTGCCCACGCCGACCAGGCAGGCGTCGGGGCCGGTGCGGACCTTGCGGGCCCGGAGCCCGGAGCCGACCTCGGCCTCGGGGACGTGGGGGGCCGGTGTCTTGGGCCACCGGAGGGAGACGGGGCCCGAGGTGATCTCCAGGGCGTCGTGGAGCATCTGCTGGAGCTCCTGGTACGACGAGGGGGCGAACATGGTCATGCCCGGCACCTTGGACAGGAGCACCATGTCCAGCACGCCGTGGTGGGACGGCCCGTCGTCGCCGGTGATGCCGGCCCGGTCCAGGCAGAACACCACGGGCTGGCCGTGCAGGCCCACGTCCAGGTTGGCCTGGTCGAAGGCCCGGGTCAGGAAGGTGGAGTAGAGGGCCACCACCGGGCGCAGCCCGCCCATGGCCATGCCCGCGGCCGAGGTGACGGCGTGCTGCTCGGCGATGCCGACGTCGATCATGCGCCCGGGGTAGGCCTCGTCGAAGGGGAGCAGGCCGGTGGAGTCGGGCATGGCCGCGGTGATGGCCACCAGCTCGGGCCGGTTCTCGGCCTCCTTGATCAGCGCCTCGGTGAAGGCCGCGGTGTACGACCCGGGCTTGGGGGCGCCGATGTCGTGCATGCGCTTGATGGGGTCGTTCTCGGCCGGGGCGTGGCCCTTGCCCTTGTCGGTGAGGACGTGGACGACGATGGGCTCGTCCAGCTCGGCGGCGTGGCGCAGGGCCGTCTCCAGCCCGGCGATGTCGTGGCCGTCGATGGGCCCGGTGTACTTCACGCCCAGCGACTCGAAGAACACGGGCGGCTCGAGCATCTCCCGCATGCCGGCCAGGGCCCCGGCCATGCCCCAGGCCAGGTGGTCGCCCAGGTAGGGGACCTTGCGCACCGTCTCCTCCACCCGGGCCCGCTGGCGCACGTAGCGGGGGTCGACCCGCAGGCGCGACACGGTCTCGGTGAGGCGGCTGACGGTGGGGGCGTAGGAGCGGCCGTTGTCGTTGAGGACGATGATGGCCTTCTTGCCCGAGTGGCCCAGGTTGTTGAGGGCCTCGTACGCCATGCCCCCGGTCATGGAGCCGTCGCCGATGACGGCCACCACCCGGCGGCCCTCGCCCACCTCGGACTCCTGGGCCACGGCCAGGCCGTGGGCGTAGCTGATGATGGTGGAGGCGTGGCTGTTCTCGACCCAGTCGTGCTCGGACTCGGCCCGGCACGGGTAGCCGGAGAGGCCCCCGGCCTGGCGCAGATCGTCGAAGCCCTTGCGCCGCCCGGTGACCAGCTTGTGCACGTAGGCCTGGTGGCCGGTGTCCCACAGGAGGATGTCGCGGGGGGAGTCGAACACCCGGTGGAGGGCCAGGGTGAGCTCGACGGCGCCCAGGTTGGACCCCAGGTGGCCGTGCCCGATGCGCTCGACGGTGTCGACGATGAAGTCCCGGATCTCGACCGAGAGCTCCTCCAGCTGCGCGTGGGAGAGCCGCCGCAGGTCGGCGGGGCAGTGGATCCGATCGAGGAGCATCGGCCCCCAACCTACCGCCGGCGCCCCGCCCCCGTCGTGGCAGAGCCCCCACGACGGGTGGCCCTCCCCGGGCGCCGGTCCCGGTGGGGCATGCTCGGCCCGTGCACGAGGGATCGGAGGGGTTGGAGGCCCGGGTGCGGGCCCAGCAGCAGGGCTGCGCCATCGGGGGCTCGGCCCTCTACACCGGCCTGCTCGACGTGGTGGCCGACGACGTGCGAGCCGGCGGGTCGTGCCGGGCCGCCCTGGCCGACCACGCCGCCGAGCCCGTCGCTCATGCCCTGATCCTCCGCTTCCTGGCGGCCGTGCACGAGGTGGCCCTCGACGGCTCGGCCCCGGACCTGGCCGCCTACTACCCCTCGTGCGGGGGGCGCCCCGGGCCAGGTGTGGGGGCCGCCTTCATGGCCACCGTCGCCGCCCACCTGGATCGGGTCCGGGCCCGGACCGCCGCTCCCCTCCAGACCAACGAGGTGGGACGCTCGGCCGCCCTGCTGGGGGGCTACCTGGCCGTGGCCCGGGCCGGCCTGCCCCTCCGGGTCCTGGAGGTGGGGGCCAGCGCCGGCCTGAACCTGCGCTTCGACCACTTCCGCTACGAGTCCGGCGATGGTTGCCTCGGGACGTTCGGCCCCGCCGGATCGTCGGTCCGCTTCGTGGCCCCGTGGGCGGGCCGGACCCCGGCGCTGGACGTCCCGGTCGAGGTGGTCGAGCGCCGGGGCTGCGACCTCCACCCCCTGGACCCGGCCGACCCGGCCGCCCGGCTGCGGCTGCGGGCCTGCCTGTGGCCGGACCAGGAGGAGCGCCGCCACCGCCTCGACGCCGCCCTGGCCGTGGCCGCCGCGGTGCCGGCCCCGGTGGACCGGGCCGATGCCGCGGCGTGGGTGGCGGACCGGCTGGCCGGGCCGGCCCCGGGGGTGGCCACCGTGGTGGTGCACTCGATCGTGGCCCAGTACCTCAGCCCGGAGGGCCGGCGGGGGCTGGAGGAGGTCCTGGCCGCGGCCGGGGCCCGGGCCACCCCGGAGGCCCCGGTGGCCTGGCTGCGCATGGAGCCGGCCGACGACCAGGAGGCCGAGGTCCGCCTCACCCGCTGGCCGGGACCCGACGGCGACCCGCCCCCCACCCAGGTGCTGGCCCGCAGCGCCTTCCACGGGCCCCCGGTCCGCTGGCTGGCCGGTTAGGCGGTCGACGCGGCCTCGCGGGCCAGGAAGCGGCGCTCGTTCCAGTCGGTGATCACCTTGGCCAGGCCCAGGCCCACGCCGAAGGCCACCAGGCCCCCGGCCGCGTCCAGCCAGTAGTGGTTGCCGGTGATCAGGATGCAGAACACGGTGGCCACCGGGTACAGCACGGCCAGGGCTCGCAGCCAGCGGCGCCGGGTCAGGCCCCACAGCACGCAGGCGCTCCAGGTCGACCAGCCGGTGTGCATGCTGGGCATGGCCGCGTACTGGTTCGAGACCTCGGCCATGGCCCCCGAGCCGAACGACCACAGCCCGCCGTGGACGGCCAGGGTGTCGGTCACCTCGTAGCCGTGGCAGCCCTTCACCTGCTGCTCGTAGCAGGCGCCGAACTTGGAGGTGTCGTCCAGCAGGCGGGGCGGCATCAGCGAGTAGGTGGCGAAGCCGACCAGGGCCAGGGCGGTCATGAGGGCCAGCGTGTTGCGCCACAGCGAGTAGCGGTCGGGCTGGCGCCGGTACACCCAGACCAGGGCGACGGCGGTGACGATGAAGTGGGCCGTGCCGTAGTAGATGTTCCAGAACCGGATGAGGCCCATGGCCGGCAGGTCGAGGTACCAGCGCTGGAGGGCGGGCTCGAACCACAGCCCGATGGCCTCCTGCACCCGGATGACGGCCTTGGCGTGGTCGAAGGCGATGGCGGCCGAGCCCTCGCCGTTGGACCCGAACAGGTTGCGGATCTGCGAGTAGCCGACGTAGTAGAAGAGCAGGACGTACAGGGCCTCGCGCCACCACCGCAGGCGGCGGCCGCCGGCGGTGGCGGCCTCGGGGCGGGGGGGCGGCTCGTCGCCCCCGGGCACCGGCTCGGCCAGGGCGCCCGTGGTCGGCTCGCTCATGCCGCCGGCACCGAGGTCGGCGGGTCGAGCGGGTCGGGCTCGGGGGGCAGGCGGCGGCGCCCGCCCACCGCGAAGGCGGGGGCGCCCAGCAGGCTCACGATCAGGTTCAGCAGGTAGAGCAGGATGCCGAGGGCCACGGCCTGGGCGGTGGCCACCCCGAGGGGGGTGAGGAACAGGGCGAAGAGCCCCTCGCGCACCCCCAGGCCCGAGATGCTGATGGGCATGACCTGGGCGATGGCCACGGCCGGGAAGAAGGCCAGCAGGGCGGTGGGCCCGGCGTCGGGGATGCCCAGGGCCCGGGCCGCCATCACCGCCGCGGCCACCAGCACCAGCTGGTAGGCGAAGCCGACGGCGACCACGCTGGCGGCGTGGCGGGGGTTGGCCCGCAACCGGTTGAGCCCCAGGCTGACAGCGGCCAGGAACCGCTTCCAGCCCTTGGTGGCGTCGACTTCGCCCCAGCGCTTGGCCGCCACGGCCAGGAGCAGCAGCACCAGGCCGACGAGGGTGCCGCAGGCCAGGCTGAAGGCCACCTGGGTGGCCCGGCCCAGGTCCCGCAGGGGTGGGTTGACCAGCAGGCCCACGAAGGTGATGAGGGGGAGCACCAGCCAGCCGGTCAGGCGCTCCAGCACCACCGAGGCGAAGCTGTCGGGCATGTGCCCGTTGTCGCGGGCCAGGCGCGACACCCGCAGCACGTCGCCGCCGATGGTGGTGGGCAGCACGTTGGCCACGAACTGGCCGGCCAGGTAGTGCGACAGCAGGCGGCGGAGCCGGGCCGGCTGGCCGATGGCCACCAGCACCGTCTGCCAGCGCAGGGCGGAGAGCACGATGCTCACCAGCGTGAGGACCATGGCGCCGGCCAGCCACAGGGCGGTGGAGGTCGTCCACTCCGGGAGGACCCGGGCCCCCCGGGTCTCGATCTTGGTCAGGAGGAAGCCGAGCATGGCCGCGCTGACGACGATCCGCGCCGCCAGGGTCAGGCGCCGTCGGGTGGTGGGAGCGAGCGGCACGTCCTGACCCCCTTTCGCGGACGGGCGGGGTCGCGGGGGCCGGGACGCCGGCCGCCGTCGCCCGGCAGGGTGCGCCCCAACGGTAGCCGGGCCCACCTCCGGGACCCCGGCCCCGGGGTCCCCGTTTGTAGAGTGCCGTCCACGGTCGGGCACGCCGAGAGGGGCGCCGGTGAAGATCCGAGACATCACGACCTCCCGCTTGCGCCACAGCGCCCTGGAGGCGGGGTCCGGCGGGGTGCCGCTGCTGCTCCTGCACGGCTTCGGCGGGGCCAAGGAGGACTTCGCCGACGTGGTCGACGGCTTCGCCGACCGGGGCTGGCACGTCGTGGTGCCCGACCACCGGGGCCACGGGGCCAGCGACCAGCCCACGGAGGAGGTCGCGTACTCGTTGGGCGAGATGGCGGCCGACGCCTTCGCCCTGGCCGACGCGCTGGGCTGGGAGCGCTTCGCCCTCCTGGGCCACTCCATGGGGGGGATGGTGGCCCAGCTCATGGCCCTCGACGTCCCGGGCCGGCTGGCCTCGCTGGTCCTCATGGACACCGGGCACGGCCCGGTCGAGGGGCTCGACCCCGGCATCGTGGAGCTGGCCGTGGCCGTGGTCCGGGCCGAGGGGGTGGACCGGCTGGCCGAGCTGTCAGCCGAGCTGGACACCCGGCGCCGGCCCCCGGCCGAGGAGCGGGTCCGGGCCGAGCGGCCGGGCTACGTCGAGTTCAACGACCGCAAGCTGAAGGCGTGCTCGGCGGCCATGTACGCCGCGGTGGCCCTCCAGCTCCCGGCCGTGCCCGACCGCCTCGAGGCCCTGGCCGGCCTGGACCTGCGGACCCTGGTGGTGGTGGGGGAGCAGGACCGGGGCTTCCTGGGCGCCTCGGAGCGGCTGGCGGCCACCATCCCCGGGGCCACCTACGAGGTCATCGTGGACGCCGCCCACAGCCCCCAGTTCGAGAACCCGGACCGCTGGTGGCGCGTCGTCTCCCGCTTCCTGGAGGCCGGCCTGCCGTCGTCGGCCACCGCCTAGCTGACCTAGCGGTCGGGGGCGGTGGCCAGCCAGGCCGGGAGCTCGGCCAGGGAGGCCAGGACGGGGAACTCGGCCCCGTGGCCGGCGGCTCGCTCGTGGGCCCAGGTGATCTCGTAGGGCACCTGCACGGCGTGGCCGCCCAGGGCCAGCACGGGCAGGACGTCGGAGCGCACCGTGTTGCCGACCATGCAGAAGTGCTCGGGGGCGACGCCCAGCCGGTCGAGCACGGCGGCGTAGGTGGCCTCGTCCTTCTCGGAGACGATCTCGACGCGCTCGAAGCGCTCGGCGAGGCCCGAGCGGGCGATCTTCTGCTCCTGGTGGATCAGGTCGCCCTTGGTGACCAGCACCAGCCGGTAGCGGCCGGCCAGCTCGTCGACGGCCTGGGCCACGCCGTCGAGCAGCTCGACCGGGTGGGCCAGCATGCGCTTGCCCAGGGCCAGCAGTTCGGCGACGGCCAACCCGCTGACCCGGTTGCCGCTGACCTCCAGGGCCGTCTCCACCATGGACAGGGTGAAGCCCTTGATGCCGTAGCCGAAGAGCTCCAGGTTGCGGCGCTCGGTGGCGTCGTGGCGGGCCCGCACGTCCTCGCCCTCCGGGGTCCAGGGGGCCAGGATCTGGACGAACGTCTCCGCCGCCTCGGCGAAGTACGTCTCGTTGTGCCACAACGTGTCGTCGGCGTCGAGGCCGACCACCTCGATCCCGGGTGGTGCGGGGGCGGGGGTCGGCGGGGGCGGCGGGTTCAGCCCGAGGCCTTCCCGAGGAAGCGCTCGCGCTCGACCACCACGCGGGTGACCCGGCCGGCCGCCACCAGGCCGCAGCGGTCGTTCACGGCCACGGTGAAGGTGAGGCGACGCCCTTCGATCTTCTCCAGGGTGGCATCGGCGGTGACCGCGCCCCCGATGCCGGTGGGGGCCAGGTGGTCGATCTGGACCCGCTGGCCCACCGACGTCTGGTCGGCCGAGAGCACCGCCCCCAGGGCGGCCAGCGAGGCCTGCTCGCACAGGGCCACCACCCGGGGCGTGGCCAGCACGGGCACGTCGCCCGAGCCCAGCGCCGCCGCGGTGTCCGCCTCGGCCACGTCGAGGTGCACCCGCCCGGTCAGGCCGGGCCGGATGGAGGCGGTGAGCCCACGGGGAAGAGACACGGAGGCGTACGCTACGCCCCCCCGCCGGCCAGCCTCCAACCCCCCCCACCGGTGTCGGGGCCGGGACCGCCCGGGGCGTCGGTACGCTGGCCCGACTCGACGCCGGGGAGCCCCCGGCGCCCGCCGACCCGGGAGAGATGGCCGTGATCGAAGAGGACGTCCTGTCCCGCGTGCTGGGCGCCGCCCTCCAGGGGGGTGGCGAGTTCGCCGAGGTGTTCGCCGAGGACAAGCGCTCGACCTCCGCCGTCCTCGACGACGGGCGCATCGAGGAGCTGGCCTCGGGCCGGGACCGGGGTGCGGGGGTGCGGGTCATCAGCGGCGAGACCACCGGCTACGCCCACACCTCCGACCTGTCCGAGGCCGGCCTGCGGGCCGCGGCCGAGGCGGCCGGCGCTGCCGCCCGCCGGGGCGGGGGCGGCAGCAACGTCGTGGCCCTCGACCGGCAGGCCGTCCGCCACCCCAGCACGGTGGCCATCCAGCCCGAGGACGTGGCCAAGGCCACCAAGGTCGAGCTGCTGCGCCGGGCCGACGAGGCGGCCCGGGGCGCGGACGGCGCCGTCCGCCAGGTGAGCGCCCGCTACGGCGACAGCCGGCGGCGCATCCTGGTGGCCAACAGCGAGGGCCTGCTGACCGGCGACGACCAGGTCCGGACCCTGTTCTCGGTGGGCGTGGTGGCCGCCGGCGACACCGGCATGCAGACCGGCCGCCAGAGCGTGGGCCACACCGTGGGCTTCGAGCTGTTCGACCGCTACGAGGTGGAGGACATGGCCCGCAAGGCCGCGTCCCGGGCCGTCACCAAGCTGGGGGCGCGGCCGGCCCCCAGCGGCGAGATGCCGGTGGTCATCGGGGCCGGTGGGGGTGGCGTCCTGTTCCACGAGGCCTGCGGCCACGGCCTGGAGGCCGACCTGGTGGCCAAGGGGGCCTCGGTGTATCGCGACCGGGTGGGCCAGCAGGTGGCCTCCCCGCTGGTGACCCTGATCGACGACGGCACCGTGGCCGATGAGTGGGGCTGCTTCGGCATCGACGACGAGGGCAGCCCGGCCCAGCGCAACGTGCTCATCCAGGACGGCGTCCTCACCGACTACATGTGGGACGTCACCCGGGGGCGCAAGGAGGGCCGGCCCCGCTCCGGCAACGGGCGGCGCCAGAGCTACCAGCACCTGCCCATGGTGCGGATGACCAACACGTTCCTGGCCAACGGCACCGAGGACCCGGCCGACATCATCGCCGGCACCGACCACGGCGTGTACGTGGCCCAGCTGGGCGGCGGCTCGGTCAACACCGCCACCGGCGACTTCGTCTTCGGCATGTGGGAGGCGTACCTGATCGAGGACGGCGTGGTCACCGAGCCGCTGCGGGAGGGCAACCTCATCGGCAACGGCCCCCAGGTGCTCACCGACATCGAGGCCCTGGGCGACGACTTCGCCATGGGCTCGCCGGGCACGTGCGGCAAGGACGGCCAGGGCGTCCCGGTGGGCGACGGTGTGCCGACCCTGCGGGTGCGCAGCCTGACCATCGGCGGCACCGCGGCATGACCGGCTCCCGGGACCTGACCGACATCGCCGACCGGGTCGTCGGCTGGGCCGCCGACGGCGAGGCGGTCGAGGCGGTGGTGGGCCGCAGCCGCCACACCGAGGTGCGGGCGTACGAGGGCGACGTCGAGTCGCTGTCCTCGGCGGAGTCCATGGGCGTCGGCATCCGGGTCGTCCTGGGCGACCGGCAGGGCTTCGCCTATGCCGCCACCTTCGACGACGACGTGCTGGCCGAGACCTTGGCCGAGGCCCGCGACAACGCCAGCTTCGCCTCCCCGGACCCGCACGTGGGCCTGGCCGAGCCCGACGGGGTGGCGGTGCCCACCCTCGACCTGTTCCGGCCCTCGTTGCTGCAGGTGCCCACCGAGGACAAGGTGGCCATGGCCCTGGAGCTGGAGGCCCTGGTGCGGGCGGGCGACCCCCGCATCTCCGGTGTGGAGTCGGCCGAGTTCGTCGACGCCATGGGCGAGGCCTGCGTGGCCTCCACCACCGGCATTCGCTCCGAGTCGGCCTCCACCGCCTGTTACGTGGCCGTGTCGTGCCTGGCCGAGGAGGACGGGCTGACCCAGACCGGGTTCGGCTTCTCGGTGGGGCGGGAGCTGGGCGACCTGGTCCCGGCCGACGCCTCCGACGACGCGGTGATGCGCTCCACCCGCCTGCTGGGGGCGACCAAGCCGGCCAGCACCCGGGCCACGGTGGTCCTCGACCCCTACGTCACCGCCCAGGTCATCGCCATCCTGGGCTCGACCCTGTCGGGCGAGGCGGTGCTCAAGGGGCGCTCGCCGTTCGCCGAGCGCCTGGGCGACGAGGTGGGCTCGCCGCTGGTCACCCTGGTCGACGACGCCACCAACCCGTTGGCCTACACCGCCTCGGCCACCGACGGCGAGGGCCTGGCCAGCCGGCGCACCTCGCTGCTGGCCGACGGGGTGCTCCAGGCCTTCGTGCACAACGCCTACACCGGGCGGTGGGCCGGGACGGCCTCCACCGGCAACGCCGTGCGGGGCGGGTTCAAGTCCACGCCCGGCGTGGGGTGCCGGGCCCTGGCCCTGGCCCCGGGCCAGCTGGACCAGCCGGCGCTGCTGCGCCAGGTCGGCGACGGGGTGCTGGTCTCGTCGGTGATCGGCATGCACTCGGGGGTGAACCCGGTGAGCGGCGACTTCTCCACCGGCGCCGAGGGCCTGCGCATCGCCGGCGGTGAGCTGGGCGCCCCGCTGCGGGAGTTCACCATCGCCTCCACCCTCCAGAAGATGCTGCGCGACGTGGAGGCCGTGGGCTCCGACGTGGACTGGCTGCCCATGAGCGCGGCCGGGGTCAGCCTGGTCATCCGCGACGTCACCATCTCCGGCACCTAGCCCGACCCCGCCGGGCGGCGGCGGCCGGGATGACGGGACCGGTGTTGCCGTTCAGGCAGCATGAACGACGTGTCGTTCGTCGAAGCCGTCGTCCTGGGGATCGTCCAGGGGCTGACCGAGTTCCTGCCCGTGTCCTCGAGCGGTCACCTGCGCATCGTGCCGGCCCTGCTGGGGTGGGACGACCCGGGGGCCGCCTTCACCGCGGTGACCCAGCTGGGCACGGTGCTGGCCGTGGTCATCTACTTCCGGCACGACCTCTGGCGCATCGGCACCACCTGGCTGCGCTCGCTGCGGGATGCCGAGCTGCGGCGCACCCTCGACGCCCGGCTGGGCTGGTACCTGATCCTGGCCACGGTGCCCATCTCCGTGTTCGGCCTGGCCTTCAAGGACCAGATCGAGACGGGGGCCCGGAACCTGTGGCTGGTGGCCACCACGTTGATCGTCCTGGGTGGGGTGCTGTTCGTGGCCGAACGGGTCGGGCGCCGGACCCGGGGGATCGAGGACGTCGACACCCGCACCGCCGTGGTCGTCGGCCTGGCCCAGGCCCTGGCCCTGGTGCCCGGGGTGTCCCGGTCGGGGGCCACCATCAGCGCCGGCTTGTTCCTTGACCTGGATCGGGAGTCGGCCGCCCGCTTCTCGTTCCTGCTGTCCATCCCCGCCGTGGTCCTGTCCGGGGTGGCCACCGCTCCGGACGTCACCTCGGGGGACGGCCCCGGCGTGGCGGCCACGGTGGTGGCCACGGCCCTGGCCTTCGTGGTCGGCTACGCCGCCATCGCCTGGCTGCTGCGCTACCTGACCCGCCACCCCACGACGGTCTTCGTCGTCTACCGGGTGGCCTTGGGGCTCGTCCTGCTGGGCCTGCTCAGCGGGGGCGTGATCGAGGCCACCTGAGGTCGTGTCGGCGCGGTGGGAGCGCGCCGACGTCCTCTCCCGCCACCAGAGGGCAGGTGGGTCAGGCCGGCAGCTGGTAGCGCTGGAAGAACTCCCACATGGCCTCGCTGGCCGCGATGTCGTCGGTGGTGGGCCCGACGATCCTCTCGATCTGCTTCGAGAACTCGCTGCCGGGCCAGGAGTGCCCGCCGCCCACCACGATGACGAGCTCGACGGGGGCGCCGGCCGGGCAGCGCCAGGTGCGGTCGAGGATCTCCTCGGTCAGCTCCTCGTCGGAGGCCTCCGGGTCGCAGCCGTTGAACGCCGCCCACTGCCGGGCCGTCTCGGGGTAGCCCTCGCCGTCCAGGTCGGCCTCGGGCACCTCGACGCTCTCGGGGGCCTCCCCCCCGGTGACGATGCTCAGGTCGCCGATGCCGCCGTTGAAGTACAGGATCGGATCGGCGGTGCCGTGGAAGGCCAGGATGGGCACCGGGCGTCGGGGCTGGCACCCGTCCCAGGTGCTGAGGCCGGCCACGGGGGC
The DNA here is from genome assembly GCA_035630295.1 of Acidimicrobiales bacterium. NCBI lineage: Bacteria > Bacillati > Actinomycetota > Acidimicrobiia > Acidimicrobiales > Acidimicrobiales bacterium. Next base: position 59,557 of record DASQKY010000044.1, read on the forward strand.
GAAGGCGGCGAAGCGGTCGGCCCGGGTGCAGGCCAGCATCGAGGTCATCATGGCCCCGTTGGACAGGCCGGTGGCGTAGACCCGGGACGTGTCGATGCACCGGGCGGCCAGCACGTCGTCGAGCAGGGCGTCGACGTAGGGCAGCTCCGGCGAGTCGACGCCTTCGGCGAGCACCTCCCAGGCCACGGGCTGGCCGGTGCCGTTGGGGAAGGCGGTGGCGAAGCCCTGCTCCAGGCCCAGCTCGCCCATCTCGCTCATGAGGGAGTGGATCTCGGCCCCTTCGGACAGGCCGTGGAAGTCCACCACCAGGGGCACCGGTTCGGTCCCGGCCGGGGCGGTCAGCAGGTACCAGCGGGCCGCGCCCTCGTCGTCGTCGATCCCGTCCAGCTCATGGCGCTCCTTCGCCACCTGGTCGCCGGGGGTATCGGTCCGGCACCCGTCCGAGGGGACGCCCGGCCCGTCGGAGGGTCCGAGCTGCCGGGCCTCGGCGCCGGGCACCAAGTCGCCGGAGGTGCCAGTCCCGCCGGCCCCGTCCCCCGGCCGGGCCGTGGTCGCGGTGGGGTCGTCCCCGCGGGCCGAGGACGGGTCGTCGTCACCCCCGCACCCGGCGGCCAGCGCGGCGGCGACGAGGGCGAGGGCCAGGGCACGGCGGGTGCGAGGGATGGCGGGACCTCCAGCTCGAGCCTGCGGGGGACAGGGTCTGGCCTCGCACCGTATCCCGGTGCTGCGCCCCATGGTCCGGCTCCCCGGTGGGGCCAAGACTCAGCCGCCGGGTGGTCGGAGGGCCAGGACGAGGGGCCCGGCGGTGAGGGCGGCGGCCACGTCGGGCGCCACCGATGCGGCGACGGCCACCACCACCGCTTCCTCGGCCACGTCGACCACGGTGGCCCCGGCGGCCACGACGTCGGGCCCCGTGGCCCCGACCGGCAGGTCACCGGCCGGCCCGCCGCCAGGACCGCCCCCGGACAGCACGTCGACCCGGTCCCCGGGCCGGAGGTCCAGGCCGGGGACGGTGATGGGCACGGGCACGGCCCGCTGGCCAGCGGCGAGCAGGGCGGTGCCGCCCCCGGCCCCGGGCGGGCCCAGGCGCCGGTCGGCCACGGCCTCGCCGGCCACCAGGTCGGCCCGGGCGGTGCGCCCGGTCGGGGCGGTGGCCAGCGCCCCGGGCGGGACGAGCACCGAGGGCCACCGCCGCACCACCACGTCGGCCGCCGTGACCACCTCGCCAGCGGCGACGTCCCGGGCCACGACGGCCACCGGCCGGCTGGTCCCGTAGGCCCCCTCGGCGGCGTCGGCCCGCCGCAGGGCGGAGGCGACGAGCAGGCCCGTGGCCCCGGCCAGCAGCAGTGCCGCCGCGTACCAGGGGATGGCCCGCCGGGGCAGGCGGGGGCGGACGGGCCGCAGGCTGCGGCGGGGACGGAACGACATCACGGGCGCGACCTCACGGTGGGGGGACCAGCAGGGGAAGCGACGTTGAGCTGGGCTGGGAAGGCCGAGTAGCGGGTGGGCCACCGGACCGGAGGTGCGCCCCGATGGGCGATCCGACAGGAGGCGTGGACGGGTGGGTTCGGCCGGAGGGGGCTGGATGGGTCGTCCGGCGAGAGGGGGCTCGATAGGTAGTCCGGCGGGAGAGGCAGTCCGACGGTGGCTAGCTCACGACCACCTGGCGCTCCTCGACGGTGACGGGCAGGGACCCGGTGAGGACGAACGGGTCCTGGACGCCGGTCTCGCCGGTGGACGAGCGCCAGGTGACCTCGTAGGTGACGGCGGCCCGGAGGGTGCGGGCGCCGGTGGTCGTGTAGACGTGCCCGCACGCCGTGGTGGCGCCCCGGGTGCCGGGGTGGGGTCGGCCCGGCCCGTCGCAGGTGACGGCGGCCCCGCCGTCGCCCGGCCGCCACACCGCGCGCACCGGGGTGGCGGTGACCTCGGCCCAGACACCGGGGATCTCGGCCCGGACGGAGACGGCCCGCCACTCGCCCTCGTCCATCCAGAACCAGGTGCGCTTGCCGGCCAGCTGGGGCACCCCGTCGGGCGAGGTGTGGAGCCGGGGCACGCTCACCGTCACCTGCTCCCGGGCCTGGAGGGCCAGGACGGCGGCGATGGCCGGTGCCGCCGCGGGCGCCGGCACGGCCGCGCCCGTGTCCGCCATCCACGCCAGGACGCAGTCCGCGGGGTCGAAGCTGATCCCGGCGCACGGGTCCACCCACGGCACCGCCGCCGCGCCGGTGCCCCCCGGCCCCGACGACGACGGCCGCGGCCGCGCCGGCACCCGTCCCGGCCGCTCCGATCCGTCCCCCGGCCTCTCCACCCCCACCCCGATCGACTGCGAACCTTCGTCATGCGCGGCATCGGCTGATGCCGCAGAGCCAGCCGCGAGAACGGCCGTCAAGGCGACAAGGCTGAGAACAAGTCGAGTCACGCCGGACATATCTCGCTGTCTTCGGTTCTTGACTCCGTCGTCCTTTGGGAGAGCCTCCAGCCCGAGTCCGTCTGGACAGCCCTCGTGATGAAACGTCGAGCGGCAATCTCGTCATTGATCACTTCGCCGGTGTCGCCGTCCTTCAGCACATCAGCGTCAACGACACACTCAACGATCTCGGCTCGGTCACCGGTGACAGAGACATCCTCCACGGTGGTCCTCGAACGACCTTGAGGATCGCGCTCCGTCACGTGGCCATTGGCGGCATCGTCCTGGACGTGTCGGCGGAACTCGGTGAGGTAGTCGCCGGTGACGTAGCGCTCGGCGATGGCGGGATCCTCGCCGTCGACGAAGATCCGGCGCACTGCTTCGAACCACTCCTCGGCGAGCTGGCGCAGGGCCTGCTCGTCCTCCTGCTGCTGGGAGAGGGTGGTGGAGGGCTTGGTGGTGGTGGGCGCGGGGTCGGTGGTCTGCGGGGACGGATCGTCGTCCGAGCAGCCGCCGAGGAGGAGCACGAGGGCAAAGGTGAGGCCCACGATCACGGGGGACCGGAGCTTCCTCCACGATGGGGTGGGCATCACATCACCTGAGACGGGCCGAGGACCTGGCGGGGGGTGCCAGCCCTTCTACCCCAGTGCCCACGGCCACCACACCCCGCCGGGGCGGATCATGGCCGATGCCACCGATGAGGAGCGCGCCCCGGGGCGTGCCGGGCGGATCGGTCAGGTGGACGAGGCGGCGGGGCTGGAGGTGCTCGGGCCGGAGCCGGAGCCGGAGCCCGAACCGGAGCCGGAGCCGGAGCCCGAACCGGAGCCCTTGCCCTTGTCCGACGACCCCGAGCCCTTGTCCGACGAGCCGGAGGAATCGGAGCCCGACGAGGACGAGGACGAGTCGCCCGAGGTGGAGCTGTCCTTCTTGGCATCGCCGGAGGCGCCGTTGCCCGTCCCGCCGGCGGCTTCCTTGGCCTTGCCGGCGGAGCCCCGGCTGTCGGTCTTGTAGAAGCCGCTGCCCTTGAACGAGATGCCGACGTTGCCGAACACCTTCCGCACCGCGCCCTGGCACGACGGGCACTCGGTGAGCGCGTCGTCGGTGAAGGACTGGTAGGCGTCGAAGGTGTGGCCGCAATCCTTGCAGCGGTACTCGTAGGTGGGCATCGGGTCTCCTCGGTGCGGCGGCTCCCACCGGTGGGCGTGCGGGGCCGGTCGTCGTTGGCACTCGGTGGTCGAGAGTGCCAATGGTACCTGCGCGCCCCATCGGTCCCGCCAGCCCGGCGGGGGGAGTCGGGGCGGTGGGGCCGGGCGCGGTAGACACTCAGCCGTGCAGACCCCTCGGCGCGTCACCACCGCGGTCATCCCCGCAGCAGGCCTCGGCACCCGGTTCCTGCCGGCCACCAAGGCCCAGCCCAAGGAGATGCTGCCGGTGGTGGACAAGCCGGCCATCCAGTACGTGGTCGAGGAGGCGGTGCGGGCCGGCATCGACGACATCCTCATCATCACCGGGCGGGGCAAGCGCAGCCTCGAGGATCACTTCGACCGCAACTTCGAGCTCGAGTACCTGCTGGGCAAGAAGGGCAAGCACGACCAGCGCGACGAGCTGGTCGACATCGCCGAGCTGGCCGACATCCACTACGTCCGCCAGGGCGAGCCCCTGGGCCTGGGCCACGCCATCTCGGTGGCCCGCAAGCACGTGGGCGACAACCCGTTCGCGGTGCTGCTGGGCGACGAGTGGATGCGGGCCGACGTGGGGCTGCTGGAGGGGATGATCGCCACCTATGACCGCTACCAGCAGTCGGTGATCGCACTGAAGGAGGTCTCGGACGAGGAGATCTCCCGCTACGGGTGCGCCCGGCCCGAGCCGGTGTCCGACGGGCTGGTCCGCATCCTGGACGTGATCGAGAAGCCCGATCCGGCGACGGCGCCGTCGAACCTGGCGGTGATGGGGCGCTACATCCTGACGCCGGAGATCTTCGAAGCGCTGGGCCGCATCACCCCGGGCTCGGGTGGCGAGTTGCAGCTGACCGACGCCATCGCCCTGCTGCTGGAGCGCCAGGCCGTCTACGGCTACACCTTCACCGAGGGCCGCTACGACACCGGGCAGGTGCTCGACTACCTGAAGGTCATCGTCGAGCTGGCCAGCGAGCGCGACGACCTGGGGCCCGAGTTCCGGTCGTTCCTGTCCGACTTCGTGCACCAGCGCGACATGTAGGAAGCCATGCCGGCGCCGGCCTCGGGCGGCGCCGAGCCCCGGCCGGGCTACCGTCACGGCCCGTGCGACCGCTGTCGGAGGTGCGGGGCCTGGTCCTGGAGCGGTGCCGGCCCCGGTCGGCCCGGGAGGTCGAGCTGCGCCTGGCCCAGGGTTGCGTGCTGGCCGAGGACGTGGTGGCCGACGCCGACCTGCCCGGCTTCGCCAGCTCGGGGATGGACGGCTTCGCGGTGCGGGCCGCCGACGTGGCCAGCGCCACCGAGGACCTGCCGGTGGTGCTGGAGGTCATCGACACGGTGTCGGCCGGCCGGGCCTCGGAGCGGGTGGTGGGCGGGCGCCAGGCCATCCGGATCATGACCGGGGCGCCGGTGCCGAAGGGCGCCGATGCCATCGTGCCGGTCGAGGTGACCCGCCACTCCAGCGGGGCCCGGGGCGACGGGGAGACGGTCGCCGTCCTGGCTCCCTCGTCGGCGGGCCTGCACGTCCGCTCGGCCGGTGACGACGTGGTGGCGGGCACGACCGTGATGCGGGCCGGGACGGTCCTGACCCCGCCGCTGGTGGGGGTGCTGGCCTCCGTCGGGCGGGCCACCGCCTGCGTCCACCCCCGGCCCCGGGTGGGCGTCATCTCCACCGGCGACGAGCTGGTCGAGCCCGTGCGCGGCCTGGAGGTGGGCCAGATCCGCGACTCCAACCGACCGATGCTCCTGGCCGCGGTGGCCGCCGCCGGGGCCACGTCGGTCGACCTGGGCTGGGTGCGCGACGACGTCGACGCCGTGGCCGCCGCCCTGCGCTCGGCCGCCACCCGCTGCGACCTGATCCTCACCTCGGGCGGGGTGAGCATGGGCGAGGCCGACGTGGTGAAGCTGGTGCTGGGGCGCATGGCCGACCCGCTGTGGGTGCAGGTGGCCATCAAGCCGGCCAAGCCCTTCGCCCTGGCCACGGTGGAGGGGGTGCCGCTGTTGGGCCTGCCCGGCAACCCGGTGTCGTCGCTGGTGTCGTTCGAGCTGCTGGCCCGCCCGGCCCTCCGGCGCCTGGGCGGCCATGCCACCCTGGACCGGGTTCGGCTCGAGGTCCGGGCCGGGACCGCCCTGGGGCGCCGGGCCGACGGCAAGGACCACTACGTGCGGGTCACCTTCGACCGGGCCGCCGACGGGGCGCTGGTGGTGGTGCCGGTGGCCGCTCAGGGCAGCCACCAGCTGGTGGCCACCGCCGCGGCCCAGGGCCTGGCGGTGGTGCCGGACGGGGCCGGGGTGGCCGAGGGGGGTGCGGTCGAGGTGATCGTCCTCGACCCGGTGGCCGCCCTGGGCGCAAGGGGGCCGGGCGCCCCCTAGGCTCGGGAGGTGTCCCGCCCGCTCGTCGACGGCCACGGGCGCGTCCATCGCGACCTGCGGATCTCGGTCACCGACCGCTGCAACCTGCGCTGCACGTACTGCATGCCCGAGGAGGGGATGCAGTGGCAGCCCCGGGACGAGCTGCTGACCTTCGAGGAGATCGAGCGCCTGGCCCGGGTCCTGGTCGAGCGGTGCGGGGTCGACGGCATCCGCCTCACCGGTGGGGAGCCGACGCTGCGGGCCCACCTGCCGGTCCTGGTCGAGCGGCTGGCCGCCCTGGGCACGGACCTGAGCATGACCACCAACGCCACCACCCTCGACCGGACGGCCGCCGACCTGCGGGCCGCCGGGCTGCGGCGGGTCAACATCTCGCTGGACACGCTGCAGCGGGACCGGTTCGTGGAGCTCACCCGGCGCGACGACCTGCACCGGGTGCACGCCGGCATCGACGCCGCCCTGGCCGCCGGCCTGGCCCCGGTGAAGCTCAACGTGGTGGCCATGCGGGGCGTCAACGACGACGAGATCGTCGACCTGGCCGCCTTCGGCCGGGACAAGGGCCTGTCGGTCCGGTTCATCGAGTTCATGCCCCTCGACGCCTCGGGCGAGTGGGACCGCGGCGCGGTGGTGCCGGCGGCGGAGATCGTGGCCGCCATCGACACGGTGTTCCCGGTCGAGGCCGTGCCCCGGGGGTCGGCTCCGGCGTCGCTGTGGCGCTACCGGGACGGGGCCGGCGACGTGGGTGTCATCCCCAGCGTCACCGAGCCGTTCTGCGGGGACTGCGACCGCATCCGCCTCACCGCCGACGGGGGTCTGCGGACCTGCCTGTTCGCCACCGAGGAGACCGACCTGCGGGCCCTGCTGCGGGGCGGGGCCGCCGACGATGACATCGCCGCCGTGGTGGCCGCCGCGGTGGGCGAGAAGGGCCCCGGGCACCTGATCGGCCAGCCCACCTTCATCCGGCCCCGCCGCTCGATGTCGCAGATCGGCGGCTAGGCGAGGGCGCCGTTCCGGGCCACCGTCGGGGGTCGGTCGGTGCGGCGGGGGGTGGGGTGCGGGCGTAGCATCGGTCCATGCCGGACCGTGGCCTGACCCACCTGGATCCCCTCGGACGGGCGCGCATGGTCGACGTGACGCCCAAGGACCCGACGCACCGCCGGGCGGTGGCCCGGGGCCGGGTCTACATGCACCCGGAGACCACGTCGCTGGTGGCCCGGGGGGGCGTGGGCAAGGGCGACGTGCTGGCCGTGGCCCGGGTGGCCGGCATCCAGGCGGCCAAGCGGGCCTCGGACCTGATCCCGCTGTGCCACCCCCTGCTGGTGGGGGCGGTGCTGGTGAACTTCCGCATCGAGGACGAGTTCATCGAGGTCGAGGCCCACGTCGACACCGTGGATCGCACCGGTGTGGAGATGGAGGCCCTGACCGCGGTGTCGGTGGCGGCCCTCACCATCTACGACATGTGCAAGTCGGCCGATCGCTCGATGACCATCGGCGACGTGGCCCTGTGGGAGAAGACGGGCGGCCGGTCGGGGACGTTCCGCCGCGACGCCGTCACCCCCTTCGACCGGAGCATCGACACGGTGCTGCGGGACAACGCCCTGGACGGGGCCGAGCCCGCGGTGGGCGAGGGCGCGGCGGGGATGATCGGCCCCTCCGGCCTGGGCGACCCGGCCGAGATCTGATCCGCCGCCGGCCGGCCGGTTGCTGTCCGAGCCGTGGTCCCGCCACGGTGACCAGGGTGTCAGTGGCTGCGGGGTGGCCCCGCCGTCACGTTCGTAGTAGAACTGTCACATTGCGGGCCCCGGTCGACGAGGACCGGACCCGCACCCCGACCACCGACCGGCGGTATGGCATCCCCCAGTGACGGGCGCCACCTCGCTACGGTCCTGAGCCAGGAGTCGAGCTGGAGAGCATGGGCGTGCCGGTCCTGATCCTTTTGGCCATCGCATGGGCGATCGTGCTGGTTCCGCCCTTCGTGCGGAACCGCACCGAGAGCCGCCCCGGGTCGTCGGTGGTGAGCTTCAAGCAGGGCCTCGACGTCCTGGGCCGGGCCACCCCCGGCGCTGCGCTGTCCTCGTTCCGCGGCGCCCGCGACCGGCCGGTCGGCTCCGGCTCGCCCCGGGGCCGGGCCGCGGCCCGCAAGCGTCGGCGCGACGTGCTCTTCGCCCTCGGCGGTGCGGCCGCCTTCACCCTGCTGCTGGCCGTGGCCTTCGGTGGGTCGATGGTGGCCCTGCACCTCCTGGTCGACGCGGGCCTGGGCGGCTACGTGTACCTGCTGGTGCAGATGCGCAAGTCCGCGGCCGAGCGGTCCCACAAGGTGCGGTACCTGGCGGTGCCGCCGCAGAGCCAGCCCACGCTGGTGACGCTGCGCCGCTCCGCCTCCGGTTGAACGCCCGCCCCCGGCCGTGACCGCACCCCCGGGTGAGCCCGGCGCGACCCGGGCCCGGCTGGAGGGGATCACCGACACCATCCGGGTCGGCCTGGGTGCCGCCAACGCGGCCCGCGAGGCGGCCCTGCCCTCGTGCCGGGCCACCATTCGCAGCGCGTCGCGGGCCATCCGGGCCGTGCACCGGGGCGAGCTCGACGCCGTGGCCCGCCACCTGGCCGAGGCCGAGACGTCGGTGCGGGCCGCCCAGCGGACCCTGGCGCCGTTCCCGTCCCTGGCCCACGCCGGGTTCCTCCACGACGCCGAGAAGGAGTACGCCGAGGCCCGCCTGACCGAGGCGCTGGTGGCCGGCGTGCCCGCCCCCGGGCCCGACGAGCTGGGCGTCGAGGCCACGGCGTGGATGCGGGGCCTGGCCGAGGCGGCCAGCGAGCTGCGCCGCAACCTGCTCGACCGGTTGCGCGAGGGGGAGACGGACCGGGCCGAGGCCCTGCTGGGGGCCATGGACGACGTGTACGACGTGCTGTCGGTGGTCGACTACCCCGACGCCCTGACCAGTGGCCTGCGCCGCACCCTGGACCAGCTCCGGGCCGTGCTGGAGCGCAGCCGGGGCGACGTGACCACCACCGTGCTCCAGGCCCGCCTCCAGCGGGCCATCGAGAGCCGCTGACCGTCCTGATACCGCCGCTGGCCCGTCGCTGGCGAGCCCGGCGGGCCGCCCCGTTACGGTGACGAGATGCTGAGCGAGGACAGCAAGCGGGACCGGGGCCGGGTCAACGAGGCGGTGCGGGGCGTGGCCCGGCGGAGCGAGCGGCTCCGCGATCTCTACACCCGGTCCAAGGCGGCCCGCGTCGCCTTCCGGTCCCCGGGCGACCACGGCCTGTCCTTCGACGACCTGGTGCCCTCGGCCGCCTTCCGCATGGCCTACAACGTGATCCTCCAGCGGGAGCCCGACCCTCATGGCACCGAGACGCTGCTGCCGGCGGTGGAGGCCGGCGCCCTGAGCTACCCGGAGCTGGTGGAGACGCTGTGGGGCTCGGAGGAGTTCATGACCCACCGCCGGTTCTGGCGCCTGGGCCCGTCGCTGCACTCCAGTCGGTGCGAGTTCATCCGGACCCTGCCCCAGGGCCGGCGGATCCTCGACCTGGGGGGCACGCACCAGCACCGCGACGAGGGGGCGCTGGTGGCCATGGGCTACCCGTACGACTTCGACGAGCTGATCATCGTGGACCTGCCGGTGGACGACCGCCACGAGATCTACCAGGCCCGGGGGTCGCTCACCGAGGTGCCGACCGAGCGGGGCCCGGTGCGGTACCAGTACCACTCCATGGCCGACCTGAGCCGGTACGAGTCGGGGTCGTTCGACCTCGTGTACTCGGGCCAGACCTTCGAGCACGTCACCGAGGCCGACGGCGACGCGGTGCTGGAGCAGGCGCTGCGGGTGCTGCGGCCCGGCGGGCACATGGCCATCGACACGCCGAACGGCCGGGTGACCCGCCTCCAGCAGGAGGAGTTCATCGACCCCGACCACGAGGTCGAGTACGACGAGCCGACCCTCACGACCAAGATCCAGCGGGCCGGGTTCGAGGTCGTCACCGTCCAGGGGCTGAACCACCTGGGCGCCGGCGCCGCGGACGACACGTTCTCCATGGCCGAGGTGGCGCACCGCTCCGGCATCTACGCGGCGGCGGCCGACTGCTACCTGCTGGCCTACATCTGCCGGAAGCCCGCCTGACGGTCCGGCCGCGGTTGTGGTCGGGTCTGTTGGCGCCGGCCCGGTCGGCTAGCGGCAGCCCTGCATGAACACCTGGACGGTGAACACCCGCCCGCCCCGGGTGGCGTGGCCGACGCCCACGTAGTCCCAGCGGCTGTCGAGGATGTTGGCCCGGTGGCCGGCGGATGCCATGTAGGCGTCCTCGATGGAGCTGACGCTGCGGCCGTAGCCCACGTTCTCGCCCAGGGACCGCCAGCAGCTCGGGGCGCCGGACTGGACCCGGGAGTGCGAGAGCCGGTTGTCCCGGGCCAGCTTCTCGGCCCAGGCCTGGGCCTTGGCGTCGAGCTCGGGGTGGGTGGGGAGCGTGCGCAGGCGGTTGCTGGACCGGTCGGCGTTCATCTCGTTGAGGACCGTGGTCTGGCCGGTGGACAGGCACGCGCTGGTGAGGAGGGCCAGCACCGTGGCGACGAGCGCCAAGGCGATCCTGGGCCGAGTGATCTTCCGCATGTGTCCCGATCGGGGCACAACCGCCGAACTTGAGCACACAGCGTGGCGGAACCTACTTAAGTGGCGAAATGGTCCGAACGGCCCAGGCCCGCAGCCTCCCCGCGACCTGGACGAAGCGACATCAGCCGACATGAAAGGGCAACCGCGGTCCGTGGCGCCGCCGTTGACACATGACGCTGGCGGACGCGCGTAGAGCGACCGGCGGGACCGGTCCTTGTTTCCGGGGCGCCCCGAGCCCGGAGGTATGCTGCCCCTCCCTCGGGGGTGTAGCTCAGTTGGCTAGAGCGCTTCGGTCGCATCGAAGAGGCCGTGGGTTCGAATCCCATCACCTCCACTCCTAGTTCTGACAGGCAACGACCTAGGTAGCGGTCCGCCCGGCCTGCGCCGGCGAGGACCTGCCAGTCCCACCAAGTTGCCTTCCGTCTCGTCCGTTGAGTCACGCGAAGGCACGGAAAGCCGACCCCGCAGGTCCTGGCCTATGGGCATGGCTCGACGGGGCGTTACCAGGGACAGATCAGTCAGCGACTCTTCCACGGCAGTCCCGTCCGTCGGAGTGATCCGGGGGGTTAGGACTGAGAGGCAGCCTTGGCCTCGACTGCCACTGCGTCGACCGCAACACAGATCACTTGGACCAGCGCCACACATGCACGCGCTGGACCGCGATTGATCAGCGGCAGCTCACCACGATGGACGATGGCGTGGCGCTTCTCGGTCCACTCATCGAGCCGAATCTGCGCTCTTTCTTCTCCAGCAGCTTCGACGGCTGCCCAGACTGAGTTAGACGACTGGCCCATTCGTTGGACCGTGCTCGCCACGGCCTTGGCGCCGTGATTGCTCACCTGGTCGTAGAAGTGAGTGACGATGGCGTCACGGAGCACCCCACTGCGGTCGACGTCTGGTCCAGCGATAGCCAGCTCTATTGCGAGGGTCGGGACCGTCCTTTGGACGGCCTCAACGATCTTCCTGCCATCGCCGGTGGCGTGACCAAGCTCGAACTGGGCGATCATCACCTCCGCAGCGACCTCGGACAGGTATGCGTCCAGTGCTCCGATCGCGAAGGTCACCGCTCCTCGGGGAAGTTCGCGTCGCTTGTTGTCGGGGGCACCTGGGCCCGTCTGCATGCTCTCGTGAATATCTAGGAAGTAGCCAGCTCGCTGAAGATTGCGGGTCGCAATCTTCAGGGCACGAGTCGGCACACCCGCATACTTGCAGGCTGAGGAAGAGCCGTAACAAGTTGGCGTCACCGCTCAACCATCAATGTTCGGAAGGACCAAAAGGGCTTCGTCAGCCGACTGGGCGAAGTGGATGACGGGCTCGGTGCTTGATCGGAGGAGGTTAAAGATCTCAGCGGTTGAGGTGTTGCCGACGCGGAGCCAGATGGCCTTGGGTGGGGGGCCATGGAGGAAGGCGAGCTGGCGAAAGTCTGAGTCCTTGGAGACGATCACGAAGTCGTGCTGGCCGGCGTAGGTCCAGATCTCTTCGTCGGATGCGGTGTCGAGGCCGAGGTGGACGACGTGGGCGCTGCACGGCAAGGTCGGTGCGAGCTGGTCGACCAGGCGCCGAGAGAGGTTCTGGTCGAGGAGGAGCTTCACGCAGGGGTGGCGAGGCGGCGCTCGCGGGCGGCCGCGAACTCCAGGGCGGCACGGATGTGGGCCTCGGTCAGCTCGGGGAAGTCGGCCACGATCTCCTCGTGGATCATCCCGCTCGCCAGGTAGTCCAGGACGTCGTAGACCGCGATCCGGGTCCCGACGAAGCACGGCTTGCCACTTCGCACCCCGGGGCGCACGTCGATCAGCTCCGACAGGTCCATTGCCGCAGCCTACCGGCCCCCCTCAGCCTACCGGCCCCCCTCCTCCCAGGCCCGGGGTTCATCGCCCTAGGGGTCCTCCCGTTGGGGGGGCGGCGGTCACCGCCGGTCTCGGCGGGGCGATGACGCGTCGTGCGGTGACTCCAGAGTGAAAATCCGTGAAGGCACGGGTGGTTCGGGTGGCACAGCGTAGATTCACAGCAAAGACCCTGCTCAGAGGCGTGGGCGCTTGTCAGGGGTTCGGTCGCATCGAAGAGGCCGTGGGTCGAATCCATCACCTCCGCCACAAATGCCGGCGAACCCGCAGGTCACCCGGCACTCCTCCGTGTCCTCCCGCACCGCCGAGCACCGCCGGTATCGTCCACTCCATCGTCTGCGGGCGCGCGGCAGTGGGTGCACAGCAGGCACGTGAGCCCGGCACCGGCGATGATCTCCGCCGGTTCCGACGCCGCTCACGCGGGGTTCGAAGGGCGGCCGCTGTTGGGCGTCGATCAGGTGGACGTGGCTTCGATCGAGTCAGGAGCCCTCGGCCGCACGATGCCGAAGTAGATCGTTCCCAGCGATCCAGCGATGATCCCCACCACCGGGATCCAAGGAGCGATGCCGACCTCGCCCGGATACGGATTCGTGACCGTGCTGTCGAACGGGAGGCCGTGGTACAGCAGGAACACGAGTCCAGTGAGTCCGGCCATCCACGCGGCCAGTCGCGGCGCCCAGGTCGCGTCCCGGCGCAGGCCGGAGCACGCCACAAGCAGCACGGCCTCGAGCATGCCGACCGCGACTGCGGCGGTCCATGAATACCGGCCGCCGATCGCGTCCGCCGGGATCACCAGATGTAGGGCCTGGAAGACGTACACGGTGGCGATCGAGAGCCAGAGCAGTCGGCTGTTCCGCTCGGGAGCCACCGCGACACCCTAAGCAGTGCTCAGCGATGCCTCCCTTCCAAGTCACACCTGGCGAACTCCAGAGCCGTCGGATCGCGTCGCCGCGCGTCGTCGGCCTGCGCCCGGCGACTTGGAGCTGGTCGCACTCCAAAGCATCTCGGAACACCTCGAGATGCCCGAGCACAGCCACACGCCGCGCTCGGAGACGTGGCGGTTCGGTTTTAGGGAAGGACGGCCACCGCCTCGACCTCGATCAGGAGGTCGGGCTCGCCCAGGGCGGCGACGCCGATGAGAGTGATGGGGCGCACGGCGGTGATGCCCAGCTCGCCGGCGGCCTGGAGGAAGCCCTCGCCGAGCTGGTCCATCTTCTCGGACGACCAGTCGACGACGTAGACGGTGAACTTGGCGACATCATCGAAGGTGGCGTCTACCGCGGCCAGGGCCGTGTGCACGTTGGTGAAGGCCTGAGCGGTCTGGGCGGCCAGGTCACCGGGGCCCACCGGTTCGCCGTCGGCGGTGCGGGCCACCTGGCCGGCCAGGTAGACGGTGCGGCTCCCGGTGGCCACGGCGACCTGGCAGTAGACGTCCGGGGTGGGCAGGCCAGGGGGATTCAAGGTGATGACAGGCATGGCCCTTTCCTAGCCCGCCCCAGTCCGGGACACGCCTCACGCCACGTTCCCAACGGGCTCAGGAGATGCTCAGGCCACGCTCGGCCGGGGGACAGGGGGCCCGGGCATGCTGACTCCACCGAGATCTGGCGGAACCTCCCGGAGGCCGCCGTGAGCAACGTCGAACCGGAACAGCACGATCACGACCCTCAACGTCCCCATCGCGTCCGGAGACAGGAGGGCGGGTGAACGTAGGATGCGCGGCGGCCGGGGATGTCGTCGGTCGTCATCGGGTTCGAAAGGGCAGGACGAGCGATGCCGGATCCCGGGCGGGTCCTCATCATGGGGGCGAGGTGGCCTGGGGTGGCTCGCGCCCCCGACCGGCTCGGGCACCGCGACCGGCTCGGACTAGGGACGGGGGACGGTGCCGGGCGGGTTGCCGGTTCCGTGGTCGGCGGCGCTGGCTTCGCCGGGACCGAGGCGTGACTCGTGATTGACCTGTCGGTCGTCATGCCGGTCTACGACGAGGTGGCGGTGATCGAGCAGGTCCTGCGTGAGCACCGCGATGTCCTGGACCAGAGGTTCGCGGCGGGGGCGGCCGAGCTCGTCGTGGTCGACGACGGCTCGACCGACGGCACCGGTGCCCTCCTCGACCGCCTGGCCGGTGAGATCCCCGGGCTCGTCGTGTTGCACCAGCCCCGCAACGCCGGGCCCGGTCCCGCGCTCTACCGGGCCATGGAGACGGCCCGGGGAGCCTGGCTCCTTCACCTCGACGCCGACGGCCAGACCGTGCCCCACGACCTGTGGCGGCTGTGGGACCGGCGCGATGAGGCCGACCTGCTGATCGGCGTGCGCCGGCCGCGGCGCGACCCGGTGCACCGGCTGGTGGTCACCCGGATGACCCGCCTCGTGGTGTGGGCCGTCAGCGGGCGCCGCCTCGAGGACGCCAACGCCCCGTTCAAGCTCATCCGCCGGGCGCTGTGGGACGACCTCCGGCCCGCCATCGACCCCACCGCCTTCGCCCCCTCGCTCCTGCTCGGCCTGGGCGCCGTCCGCCGCGGGTGGCGAGTGGTCGAGATCCCGGTCAGCCACCGGCAGCGGCCCGTGGGCCGCAGCACCTTCCGGATGGGCCGCCTGGCCGGGGCGGTGCTGGCCGCCGGCCGCCAGGCCGTCACCTTCCGGCGCTCGGTCGGCCGCCTGCCCGAACGCTGAGGAGTCTCAGGCCCGGCGGGCGCGGAGCACGACGCTGACGAAGGTCCGCTCGTCGCCCCGCAGGTGGTCGTTGCGGCGATCGACCCGGCGCAGCACGGCCACGGCCGCACCCACCGCTCCACCCACAGCCCCGCCCCGCCCCGGGGCCGTCCCCTCGGCCGGGAACCGACCCACGGCGGCGCCCACCGAGGCCGGCAGGAGCCCTCGTTCGAGGAGGGGCTTGCCGACCCCGTAGACCAGCTGGTGCGAGAAGGGGAAGGCGTGGTGGGTCTGCTCCTCGACCTCCTCGACCACGAAGCCGGCAGCGGCCACCCGCTCGGCCAGGTCGGCGGGCCGGTACAGCCGTTCGTGGCCGGTCCAGATCCCGACCAGCGGCCCGGGCCGGCGGATGGGGGCGCGACCGGCGGCTTCGAGCGAGCGGTTCACCGGGTCCCACCAGAAGGGGTAGTCGGCGTGGGGCACGCTGAGGACCAGGAGCCCACCCGGACGCAGCACCCGGTGCAGCTCCGCCAACCCGGCCGCGTCGTCGGGAAGGTGCTCCAGCACCTCCGAGGCCAGCACCCGGTCGACGCTGGCCCCGCGCAGGGGGAGGTGGGTCACGTCGGCCCGCACCACGGCGGCGGCCGGCACCTCCCGGGCGGCCCGGGCGGCGCGAGCCGGCGAGGCATCGGCGCCCAGCAGGTCGAGGCGGTGCAGCCGGTCGAGGAGGCGCAGGTGCGAGCCCAGGCCACAGCCGGCGTCGAGCACCCGCAACCCGTCGGCCAGGTCCAGCCGGTTGAGCATCCACCGGGTGCGGCGACGGTAGGCCATGTCGGCCTCGGCGCCCATCAGCGTGTCGATCAGCTCGGCCCGACCGGGCGTCGGCGGCACCGACCGGGTGGGCCGGGCCGACGGGGCGAGGGACTGGACCGACCGCGCGTGAGGCAGAGCCGACCGGGCGGAGAGTCGGGGCAGCCGGGAGGGGGGTCGGGGCAGCCGGGAGGGGGGTCGGACCGCCCGGCCGGAGGGTTGGGTCGACGGGTCGGAGGGTCGGACCGACCGGTCCCGCCGGGGGACTGACAGGTCGGAGGGGCGGACTGACGGGTCGGAGGGTTGGGTCGACGGGTCGGAGGGTTGGGCCGACCGGGCGGGCCGGGCGGAGGGGGCGGGGCGCTCGGCCAGGCGCAGCAGGGCCGCCTCGTAGCGGTCGACGGACTCGGTCGGGGAGTAGGTGTCGTGCACGGCGGCCGCGGTGGGCACCGGGGGCGCGGGGTCGCGCAGGGCGGCCACCACGGCCCGGGCCAGGGCCGGGGGGTCGTCCGGGGGGACCAGCCAGCCGAGCCCGGTGCGGGTGACGACCTCGCGGGCGCCGGGGATGGCGCTGGTGACCAGGGGCGTGCCGCACAGCAGGGCCTCGAGCTGGACGGCGGCGAAGCAGTCGCTCCGGGACGGCACCACCACCAGGTCGCACAGGGCGTAGAAGTCGGCCAGGCGCTGGCGGTCGAGCAGCAGGCCGAGCTCGGTGACGTGCGGGGCGGCCGCCGCGAACAGCGGGCCGCACCGGGCGTGGAAGTCCTCGTAGGCGACGGCGGTGTCGCCGGCGAAGAGCAGGTGGGTGCCGGGGGTGCCGGCGACGATGGCGGGCACGGCTCGCAGGAGCACGTCGAAGCCCTTCTCGGCCACGAAGCGGCCGGCGAAGCCCACGACCGGCCGCCCGGTGAGGCCCAGCTCCCGACGCCACCGGGCCACGGCCTCGGGGCGCGGCGCCGGGATCTCCACCGGCGGGTGGATGGCGCCGACGGGGCGCCCGAGCGACCGCAGGAACGGCGACGAGCGGGCGTAGTCGGCGCCGAGGGTCACGACCTCGTCGGCCGATCGGAGAGCGGCCCGCAGCGTCACGTCCATGGCCCGCTGGACCACGGCGTTGGCCGGCCCCGAGGGCATGACCACGTCGCCCTGGTGGGTCACCAGGAGCGGCGTCCCCCGGGCCCGGGCCGTGGCCGCCACCAGCAGCGCCTCGGCCATGGGGGTGTGGAGGTGCACCACGTCGTGGTCGGCCACGAGGCGGGCCAGGGCCGCCGGGTAGCCCGGCATCACCATGGTCCGGCTGAGCCGCCCCGCGGTGGGCACCCGCACCACCCGCACCCCGGCCAGCTCCTCGTGACGGGGGAGCGACCGGTCGTGCCGGGCGGCCAGCACCGTCACCTCGTGGCCGCGTGCGGCGAGGCCCTCGGCCAGCCGGGCCGCCAGGGCGGTGAGGCCGGTCCAGTGCGGGCGGTAGTACGTGAGCGTCACGAGGACCCGCACCGGGCCTGTCTACCACCCACCCACCGACCGCCGGATCGGCCCGGGCGCCGGGGCCGCGCCTGCGCCGGGACCCGAAGGGCATGATGGGTCGGTGGGCGCGATCGGGCGATGGCGGGCGGCGGCGGCGATCACCGCCCTGTCGGCGGTGGCCCACCTGTGGCGGCTCGGGCAGCGCCCGCTGGCCCACGACGAGGCCATCGACGCCTTCTTCTCGTGGCAGGCCCGCAGCGGCGGGATCATGCGCTACGACCCCGTCTACCACGGTCCGTTGCGCTTCTACCTCGAGGGCGCCGTCCTGGGGAACCTCGGCACCAGCGCCTTCCACGCCCGGCTGGTGGCGGCCCTGGCCGGCATCGCCGCCACCGCGCTGCTCGCCGGGTCGACCCGCACGCTCGGGCGGGTCGGGGCCCCGGTGGCCGCCCTGCTGTTCACGGTGAGCCCCACCGTGCTGACCGTGACCCGGACCGGGCGGGAGGACTCCCTGGTCGCCCTGGTCAGCATCGGCCTGCTGCTGGTGGTGGCCCGAGCCCTGACCGAGCCCCGGCCGTGGCACCTGGTCGCCGGTGGCGCGCTGCTGGCCGCCAGCTTCGGGCTGAAGGAGACCACGTTCCTGTTCGGCCTGAACGCGCTGGTGTTCTTCCTCCTGGGCGGGGCCGCCGCCCTCCGGCGCCCGGGCGCGGCCCGGGATGCGGCGCGGCGGGTGGGCGCCCTCGGGACCCAGCCGTGGGTGTGGACGCTGTGCGCCTTCGCCGTCACCTTCATGGTGATCTTCACCTCCGGGTTCCGCTACGCCGAAGGCCTCGAGTCGGGGCTCCTCGACGGGGTGCGGTACTGGTGGAGCCAGCACGACGTCGGCCGGGGAGGACAGCCCTGGTTCTTCTACCTCGCCGTCTACGCCGGCTACGAGTGGCTGATCGGGGGGGTGGCGGCCATCGGCGTGGTGGTGGTGGTGGCCCGGCGGCGGTCCCTGGTGGGGGCGTGGTTCGTGGCCATGGCCGTCGGCCAGGCGGCCCTCTACTCCTGGGCCGGGGAGAAGTTCGCCTGGCTGGCGCTGCACCCCCTGCTGCCGACGGTGCTGCTGGCCGGGCTCGGGGCCCAGGCCGTGGCCGACCGCGTCCGCGCCCCCGCGGCCCGCCGCGCCCTGGCCACGGTGGCCGCGGTGGGGGTGGCGATCACCGCCGTGGTCGCCGTCCGCCCGGCCATCACCGACGGGGCCGACCCCCGAGAGCTGCTGGTGACCGTGCAGACGTCGGTCGACGTCCCGCCCATCGTCGACCGCCTGGCCGCCGGGCAGCGCGACGGCACCATCGACTCCATCATCGTCGACCAGTCCGGCGGCGGCTCCTGGCCCTGGGCCTGGTACCTCCACGACCTGGAGAACGTCAGCTACGGCACCCTCGACCCGGAGGTGCTCCCCACCGACTTCGACGCCATGATCCTCCTGGCCCTCGAGCTCCCGCCCGAGGCCCCCGCGGGGTACCGGGTCGAGCGGTTCCGCCTCCGCGAGTGGTGGGTGCCGGACTACGCCAACGCCGGCGCCGGCGACCTGCTCCGATGGTTCGCCACCCGCGAGGTCTGGAGCCCCACCGCCAGCGCCGACCAGTACCTGGTCATCCGTGAGGCCGACCGCTGACCGAGGCTCACCGCGGCGCCACCGGCAGGCCGCCGGGCTGGCCGGCCAGGCAGGGCTGGTCGACGGCGGCGACGAAGGACGGGCCGTCCCGGAACACGACGGTCAGGCACGGAGCGGTGAGCAGGGCCCGGCGGCTCCGGGGGGTGGCCGCCGCCGCCTCCGTGGTGCCGAACACGACGTAGCCCACCGAGTAGCGCTGCAGCACCGACGTGATGACCCGGCCGTCGCCGCTCTCGTAGAGGGAGGACACGTCGGCCACCCGGTTGTAGACCGAGGGCTCGTAGGACCGGCGCTGCTGGCTCTGGTGGTACGGCCAGACGATGACGCTCGGCAGCCCGGTGTGCACCGCCACCCGCCCGGTCCAGGAGTAGTCCTCGCCCGGCATCTCGGCCACCGTCGGCGTGCCCCGCACGTTGCCCTGCAGCCAGGCGATGAGGGGGCGGTCCTCACCGGGGTCGAACGAGGCCGCGCCGGCGGTGACGGTGAGGCCGGAGTCCAGGTAGGCCAACCCGTCGAGGGAGAGGCCGCCGCTGCTGGTGCGGTCGCCGAGGCGGACCGGCACCGCCAACTGGACGAAAGCCGTCAGCATCAGCACGGCCCCCACCAGCACCGCCCGGGCGGCCAGGCCGGTGGCTCGTGCGGCCGGCGGCTGGCCCCGGAGCCGACCGAGCAGGCGCACCGGCGGCGCGGCCAGGGCGCTCAGGGCGACGGCCGACCCCAGGGCCAGCAGCAGCCAGGCCTGGTACCAGCCCTTGAACACCGTGTTCATGCGGTCGAAGTCGTTGACCACGCTGAACTGCTCGATGCCGGCCACCATGGCCCAGCCCAGGGCCAGCAGCAACGACGGCGCCAGCCCGGTGCTGCCCACCGGGGCAGCGGTGCGGCGGGCCCGCCAGGCGACGGCGGCGCAGCCCAGGGCCAGCACCGCCGAGATGGCCAGGGTGGTCCGCTCCGGCGCCAGGCGGGAGACGACCAGCACCACCACCGCGGCGGCCGCCGCCCCGGCGCCGAGGGCCGCCCGGCGGGGGGCCCGGACCGCGGCCGCGGCCAGCACCACGACGGTGCCCAGGGCCAGGAAGCCGAAGTGGGCCAGCCAGCTGGTGAACGGGGTGTGCATCGACGCGGCCTCGACCCCGGCGTCGGTGACCTCGGTGCGCCAGGCGTACGGGGCCCAGGCCACGAACACCACAGCCAGGGCGGCCAGGGCCGTCGCCCCGCAGCGGCGCCACGGCGCGCCGGCCAGCGTCGCCCCGGCCGGGGCCAGCGCCACCAGCAGCAGGGCGAGGGGCAGGTCCCAGGTGTTGACGGCGCGGGCCGCCCCCGCCAGGAGGCCGGTGAGGACGGCCAGGGTGGCCGGTTCCCGCCAACGGGCGGCCACCACCAGCGACCGGTTCCAGGCCAGGGCCGAGGTGACCACGGCCAGGAGGACGGGCAGGTCCATCACGTGGGGGTGCACGTCGCCGAAGAGGAGCGACCAGAGCGGGAACTCGGTGACGGCCGGCGACCCCGGGATGGTCCGGCTCAGGCCCCACCAGTCGAGCTCGCCGCGCTCCGAGCCGACGATCCGCCCCAGGATCGAGGGGACGATGGCCGCGTTGGGCAGGAGCAGCACGAAGCCGGCGGCGACGAGCCCGGCCCGGCGGATCGCTCCCGTGGGGGCCGCCGGTCGGTCGGCCGACCGACCGGTTCGGCGGTCGGGGCGGCGGCCGGGGCGCAGGGCGGCGAGTGCGCACCCGGCCGAGTAGGCGGCGCCGCCCACCATGCTGCCGATGGCCCCCAGGGCCAGGTTCATGGTCAGGGCCGGCGACGTCCGCAGGATGCGGGCCGGCACCGACAGGAGCAGGTAGCCGCCGTAGTAGTAGTTGAGCGTGCCGCCGGCGTACCAGGCGTCGTAGGGCGGCAGGGTCCGGGTCCGCAGGACCGAGGTGAGCATGGCCAGCTCGAACGGCTTCTCGCCGCCGCGGAAGAGGTGCCACAGGTCCGGGTTGGCGGCGCGCAGCAGGAGCAGGGCCACGAAGGCGGCGGCGGCGACCACCTCGGCCTGCACCAGGGCCCGGCGGCGCTCCGCCCACAGCTCGGCCAGCAGGGCCCGGCGCCGGTGGGCGCACCACGCCCCGAGCCCGACCCAGGCCGCCCCGCAGGCCACCACCACCCCGCGGGTCAGGGGCACGCCGGCCCAGGTGACGGCGGCGAAGACGGCGAAGCCGGTGACCACCAGGCCGACGACCTTGGCCATCCCCAGCCCGGCGTCGGGCAGGGCGCGCAGGGCCGGGGCCAGCACCACGAAGGTGGCCAGGCCGAGCAGCTCCAGCAGGGCGAACCAGCCCAGGGCGTGGACCAGGGGGTTCCCGTCGGTGTCGAAGTCGTCGTCGAACGTGCCGATCCTGGCGTTGGCGGCCCGCTCGCCGGCGTGGAGCATGGCGCCGTTGGCCGAGCCGTGGTCGGGGTGCACGGCCACCGCGGTGGCCGCCGCCACCGGGTCGAGGCGGGCCAGCAGGCCCTCCGGCGGCACGTCCCGCACCCGCCGCCAGATCCGCACCTCCGGGTGGTCGTAGACGGAGTAGGCCTCCTCGGCCCCCGACTCGTCGAGCTGCCACGGCCCCAGCCTCGGCGGGCTGGTGAAGGTGGCGACCCGCTCGAAGCCCAGCCTCCCGGTGTCGAGCTCCTCGAAGAACCGGATGGTCGAGGGGTACCGGGCCGGGATGCGGGTCACGGTCCCCCACACCCGGGGCGAGGACTCGACCACGTAGTCGATGCGGCCGAGCTGCTCGGCCAGGCGCTCGACCTTGTCGACGGTGTCGACCCCGAACAGGTCGAGCTGCTCGTACTCGTACGCCGTGGGCTCGGCCGGGGCCACGGCCAGCGGGAGCCCGTCGTCCCACGCCTCCACCGAGACCACGGCACCGGGCTCGACGTTCTGGGCCATCCAGCGCGAGGCGGTGACGCGGGTGTGCTCCTGGCCGTGGACGCCAGCCACGAACGCCACCCCCCACAGCAGGGAGAGCCCGACCACGGCCGCCGCCCCGGCCGCCGCGGCCCGGGCCACGCGGGGCTCGCGCTGGCGCGCCGCCCGGGCCAGGGCCACCAGCCCGTACCCGCCGCAGACGTGGAGGGCGGGCAGCATGGGCACGAAGTACCGGCCCGTGGTGACGCTCTGGCGCAGGACCAGGGCCAGGGGCACCAGCCAGGCGGCCACCACCACGGCGCTGGGCCACCGGCCCACGGCGGCCCGCCGGCGGACGAGGAGGGCGGCCCCCAGGGCGGCGGCGGCGA
Source organism: Acidimicrobiales bacterium (assembly GCA_035630295.1). Taxonomy (NCBI): domain Bacteria; kingdom Bacillati; phylum Actinomycetota; class Acidimicrobiia; order Acidimicrobiales; species Acidimicrobiales bacterium. The sequence continues at coordinate 81,813 of DASQKY010000044.1, forward strand.
AGGTGCCGGGCCCGACGGTGAAGGTCACCAGCTGGCGGAGGGCGTCGAGGACCGGGGTGCGACCGGCCCACTGCAGGGCCGGCGGCAGGTCGAGGGCGTTCACCTCCCGGGTCCGGCGCAGGTCGGCCCAGAACTGGTCGGAGAGGCCGAGGCCCAGCCCGTCGAAGGCCGAGGGGTAGAGCACCCGGAAGGCCACCCCCGCCCCCACCACCACGGCCCCGAGGCGGATCCAGTCGGCCCGCCGGCGGCGGGTGGCGGCGAGCCAGCCGCAGGCCACCAGCGGCACCAGCACCAGCGGGGCGGCGGTCAGCTTGGCCGCCAGGGCGGCACCGGCGGCCAGGCCGGCGACCAGCCCCGTGCGGGCCGCCGGCCCGGCCCGTGGCCCCCGGTCGAGGCCGAGGGTGGCCAGCACGGCCAGGGCCGCGGCCAGCCCCAGCACCGGTTCGGAGCCCAGGAAGTGGGCGTGCTGGATGCCGAGGACCGAGACCGCGGCCAGGAAGGCGGCCGCCACCCCGACCCACGGGTCGCGCAGGCGCCGGCCGATGAGGCCGACGACCACGACGGTGGCGGCATCGGCCAGGGCACCGAGGAGGCGGCCCACGAGGTCGACCTCGTAGGCGTCGTCGAAGCGGGCGTGGCCGTCCTCGTCGATGAGGGGCACCCCGGCCGTGTCGACCGCCCCGGCCACCAGCGCCGCCGGTTGGTCGCCGCCCTCCACGCCGTCGTGCAGCCACCCGGCGACGCCCCGGGAGACGGCCAGGGTGGCCGGCCCGTAGACGAAGGTGTCGGCCCCCCGGTAGGCGTTGGCCGGTGACCGCTGGCCGTCGAGCCAGTCCAGGACCGGACCGGCCACCGTGCCGTGGGGTGCCGGCGGGGGGGCCTGGGCCAGGGCCGAGGAGGTGAGGGACCAGTGGCGCTCGTCGGGGTGGAGGTGCTGGCGCTGGTCGTGGTCCAGGTTCCAGGTGCGCAGGAGCAGGCCGACGGCGGCGCAGGCCAGCACCGCGGCCCACCACAGGGCCCGGCGGCGGGCCGGGCCCCGGCCGGCGGCGGCCACGGCCTACACCTCGTAGATCTGGTAGTCGCCGCCGGAGAACACGGGGTCGCCGCGGCCCCGCCAGTAGGCGTCGGACGCCCCGTGCTCGAAGCGCTCCCGCGGCCCGATGGCCACGTAGTCGACGCTGTAGCGGGTCAGGAGGGCGTCCACGCCGGCGCTCCCCGAGAGGATCGTCCGGGTGGCCGCCAGCCGTTCCCGCCAGTCGGGCAGCCCCAGGTCGTCGGTCCAGCCCGGGTAGCCGGTGAGGGCCGGGACACCGCTCAGGGCCGCCACCGCCGAGGTGTTGCTGGCCCCGTAGACCAGGGTGTCGCCGGGCTCCGCGGTGGCCCGCAGCCAGTGCGCGGCGGCCACGTCGTCGGCGTCGACCCAGGGGATGGCGCTGGAGCGCTGCATGGCCCGCAGCGTGTCGAGCGCCCCGGCGGAGGTGAGCGCCACGAGGGCCACGGCGGCGGCGACCGCCGCCGCGCCCCGGACGGCGGGGTGGCGGTGCCGGATCGGCCCCCGCACGGCCCGGGTGAGCAGCGCGGCGACGACCACGCAGGCCCCGAACTGCCAGAACAGGAAGAACTTGGTGTTGTTCCACTCCGACGGGTGGAAGGCCACCAGGTTCGGCACCACGAACCACAGCCACAGCGGGGCGCTCAGCCGCCGCAGCCGGCGTGGCACCCCGCCCAACAGGGCGACGGCCAGGACGAGGGGGAGGAGCAGCCCGACGTTGCGGACCCAGAACCACGGCCAGGACTGGCCCGACTGGGCCGCCATCCATCCCGGCAGCCACCGCAGCCGGCTCGTCGGCGGCCGGATGGCCAGGGCCAGGGGCAGGCCCACGGCCATCGCCGGCCCCAGGAACCACCACCAGGTGGCCCGCCGGTCGACCACCAGGGCCAGCCCGCCCAGGGCCAGGGCGCTGAAGAGCATGTGGACGTGCGAGATGCCGGTGGTGCCCACCAGCAGGCCGGCGGCCACGAAGCCGCTGCGCACCCAGGCGGGCCGGGCCGCCAGCAGGAGGGTGCCGGCGGCCAGGCCGGTGACCACGCCCAGCAGGGTCGAGCGCTGGGCGTAGAGCGAGGCGGAGATGGTGTTGTCGACCCACAGGTGCTGCTCGGGCATGCGGGCGTAGGTCTGCGGGAGCGCGGTGAGCGTGCGCCACCCGCTCTGGCGGACGTCCTGGGCGAAGTACCAGGCGCCCACCCCGCCGGTGAGGGTGAAGAGCACCACGGTCAGCCCCGAGGTCAGGCGCGAGCCGGTGAGGCGCAGCACGAACGCGAACATCAGCGGCGGGAGGGAGGCGGCCAGGAGCCAGGCCGACCAGACCAGGGCCTGGGGGAGCTCCAGGCCGGTCACGGTGAAGAGGGACCCGAAGTAGTTGGCCAGGACGTGGTAGCGCAGCGGCTCCCCGGCCGACAGGGGGAGCTCCAGGACCCGGTTGTCGCCGTAGGCGAAGGAGCCGGCGTAGGCCAGGTGGGCGGCCCAGTCCGCCCAGGTGGCCAGGCTGCCGGCCCGGATGCCCTCGCCGTCGGTCTGGTAGGCCAGCGCCAGGATCCGGGTGGACACCGCCCCGGTGACGAGGGTGAGCACGGCCAGCGGGCGCAGGCTGGCCGGGCGACGCCACGGCAGGCGCAGGCGGGCTCCGGCCCGTCGTGCCTCGCCCCGCAGCACCCCCCGGTGCCGGAGCCCGCCGGCGACCGCCGGAGCCCCGGGGAGGACGAGCCCGCAGGCCAGCGCGGCCCAGCCCATGCCGAACGCCTCGAACCCGACGAAGGACCCGGCCGACACGGTCACGGCCCCGACCACGATGCCGATGGGGAGGCGCTCCTCCAGGCGGAGCCGGACCCCGGTCCACGTGGTGAGCCCGACGCCGATCGCCGCGATGGCCAGGACCAGCGCCGCGCTCAGGACCATGGCCGGCGACAGTAGCGGTGGGCTCCGGCCGGGGCCGGACCCCCGGGCGACGACCGCCCGCCCCGGGGGTGACCCTCCGGGCGGGCACCGCAACTATGCTTCCGCCCACTCGATCTCCCCTGCTTGGAACGGGCGCCACAGGATGAAAGCCAAGATCGCCAACCTGTGCCTGGTCCTGGTGGTCGTCCTGGGCTTCTCGCTCTACGTCACCGGGCTGAGCCGCTCGACCGGGCCCGGCCAGGACGTGGTCGAGGTGGCGGCCGACGGCGGGGGCCGCCCGGAGGACGAGGGCGTCACGTTCTACGCCGAGGAGGGCGACGGGGAGACCGTCGACACCACCAGCGCCGGGGAGCCCCAGGCCGGGGAGCCCCGCGCCGGGGAGCCCCGGGCCGACGCCACGCCGACGCGCACCCCGACGCCGGTCAACATCGGGAACTTCGTGTGGGACGACCTGGACGGTGACGGTCGCCAGGACAGCGGTGAGCTGGGGTTGGCGGGGGTGACGGTGCAGCTCTGGAACGCGGCCAAGACGCAGTTGATCGACCAGGCGGTGACGAACGGGAGCGGGAACTACACGGTGGTGGCGCCGGCGCCGGGCGACTACCGGCTCCGGGTGCTGCTGCCGGCCGCCGGCGACCAGTTCTCGCCCAAGGACCAGGCCGGGGGCGACAACCAGCTCGACTCCGACATCAACCCGACGGGGGGCGACACGGGGTTCACCGACGTGTTCACCATCGCCTCCAACGTCATCTCCACCACGGTGCACGACGCCGGCATCCGTCGCTTCGTCACGCCCACGCCGACCCGGACGCCCACGCCGATCAACGTCGGGAACTTCGTCTGGGACGACGTCGACGGTGACGGTCGCCAGGACGGCGGCGAGCCGGGGTTGGCGGGGGTGACGGTGCAGCTCTGGAACGCGGCCAAGACGCAGTTGATCGACCAGGCGGTGACGAACGGGAGCGGGAACTACACGGTGGTGGCGCCAGTGTCGGGTGACTACCGGGTGCGGGTGCTGCTGCCGGCCGCCGGGGACCAGTTCTCGCCCAAGGACCAGGCCGGGGGCGACAACCTGCTGGACTCCGACGTGAACCCGACCGGGACCAGCACCGGGTTCACCGACATCTTCAACCTGGCCCCCAACGTCATCTCCATCACCTCGATCGACGCCGGGATCCGTCGCTTCGTCACGCCCACGCCGACGCGGACCCCGACGCCCATCAACATCGGCAACTTCGTCTGGCACGACCTCGACGACGACGGCCGCCAGGACGGCGGCGAGCCGGGCCTGGCGGGGGTGACGGTGCAGCTCTGGAACGCGGCCAAGACGCAGTTGATCGACCAGGCGGTGACGAACGGGAGCGGGAACTACACGGTGGTGGCGCCGGTGCCGGGTGACTACCGGGTGCGGGTGCTGTTGTCGGGGGGGACCAACGACTTCTCGCCCAAGGACCAGGCCGGGGGCGACAACCAGCTCGACTCCGACATCAACCCCACGGGGTCCGACACGGGGTTCACCGACGTGTTCACCATCGCCCCCAACGTCATCTCCACCACGGTGCACGACGCCGGGATCACCGGTGCCGTCGACCCCACCCCGACGCCGACGCCCACGGTGACGCCCACGCCCACCGTGACCCCGACCGTGACCCCGACCGTGACCCCGACGGTCACGCCCGACCCGTCCGGCACCCCGACCCCCGATCCGACCGCCACGGCGACGGCGACGGCCTCCCCTTCCCCCTCGGTGGACGCCGACGGCATCACGCGGCCACCGGGCTCGGAGCGGACCACGTCGCCCCGCGCCGGAGGTGGCGGCGCTCTGCCCCGGACGGGGGCGACCCTGATGGGACAGGTGCTCCTGGCCGGCATCGTCGTCGCCTCGGTGGGGCTCGGGCTCACGCTGCTGGCCCGCCGGCGCTCGCCGGGCTGATCGGCTCCGGGCCCGACCGATCGCATGACCCGTTGACCGCCGAGCTCCGACACCGCGCCGGCTGACCGCCGGGTCGACTCAGGAGCCCAGCCCGACCCGCACTCCGGGCCCCAGGCGGCTGGAGCACACCTCGTCGGCCGGGGGGTCCTGCCACGGCCAGTGGGCCATGTGGGGCATCCAGCCGGCCAGCCACTCCGATGCCGGGGGCCGGAAGCGGTAGGCCGGCAGGGCCGAGGACGGCGCCCCCCCGGCGGCCAGCGCGTAGGCCGCGCTCATGGACGAGGGGCGACGGTCCCACCGCTCGTCCAGCCAGAAGACCCCCACCGGGTCGATGTGGCCCACCGAGCGGGTCAGATGCGAGGCCCAGTCGGCCGAGTCGACGACCGGGAACCAGCACAGCCCCTCGACCGGGACCCCGGCGCCCACGGCCACCTCGCACTGCTCCACCGCGTAGCGGAGCCAGCTGGCCCGATCCGACGCCGCCCCGCACAGGTTGGTCTCGCCCAGGGCGGTGGGCAGCCGGTAGCGGTCCCAGTACTCGACGAACAGGTCCGAGAGGGGCGGGGGGGCGGGAGCCACGTTGGTCCCGCCCCGGCCCGTCCAGTGCCACTGGTTGTGGGCGTAGTAGTCGAGGCCCAGGACGTCGACCGAGCCGGGCTCCACGTCGAGGAGGTGGGCCCCGCCGTGGGCGGCCAGGTGGCGGGCGAAGGGGCGGTCGCGATCGACGGGGAGGCCGACGAGCAGGTCGGTCAGCAGGAAGCGCCGGTCGTTGCACAGCTCGGCCGCGGCCTCGCCGCCCCGGTCCCAGGTGTGGCGCTCGGCCGCCTCCACGTGGACGTGGCGGGCCGCCGGCAGCGCGTCGCGCAGGCTCCGGCTGGCGGCGGTGACGGCGGGCAGCAGCGACGAGGCCACGGCCACGAAGCCCTCGTCGCCCCGCAGGTGCGGGGGCCACAGGCCTTCCTGGCCGCACAGCAGGACGGTGGTGAAGGGCTCGTTGCACACGGTGTAGGCCGGGAGCCACGGGTAGCGCTCGGCCACCGCCTCCACGAAGCGCACGAAGGCAGGGCCGAAGCCCGGGGCGGCCAGGTCGCCCACCCAGCGGGGGTGGCTGGTGTGGTGCAGCAGGTCCACGATGGGGCGCAGGCCGCGGTCGCGCATGTGGCCCAGCACGGCGTCGGTGTGGGCCCAGTCGAAGCGGCCGGGCTCGGGCTCGATGCGATGCCACCGCAGGGGGTAGCGGAGGGTGTGGACGCCGCAGCCCTCCAGCAGGTCGAGATCGGCGCGCCAGCGCCGGTCGTGCTGGGTGGTCTCGACCACGTCGCGGTCGAAGGCGGGCTGATAGGTCGACTCGAAGCCGCCCCAGATCTCGACCGTCACCGCTCAGCCGGCCGTGCCGGCCGCCGCCGGCTCGGGGCGCAGGGGCCCGTCCCCGGCCCCGGTGGCCACCAGCGCCGCTTCGATCTCGGCCAGCTCGTCGGGGCCCAGGGACACGGCCGCGGCGCCGATCCACCCGTCGACCTGGGCCGCCGAGCGGGCCCCCACGATGGCGGCGGTGACCGCCGGCCAGGCCAGGGTCCAGGCGATGGCCAGCTCCGGCACCGAGGCTCCCAACCGCTCGGCCAGCGGTCGCAGGCGCTCGACCAGGTCCAGGTTGCGGGCCAGGCCCGGGGGCTGGAAGTCGGGATGGGTGGCCCGCCAGTCGTCCTCCGGCAGGGAGAGGGCCCGCTCCTCGGTGAAGCGCCCGCTGAGGAGGCCCGAGCGCATCGGGCTGTAGACGATGACGCCGGTGCCGTGGGCCTCGCACCAGGGCAGGACCTCGGCCGCGGCCTGGCGCTCCAGGACGTTGAGCTGGGGCTGCACGGTGTCGACGTGGCGGATGGCCTCGCACCGCTCCAGCAGGTCGACCTCGAAGTTGCTGACCCCGACGGCCCCGACCTTGCCCTCCTCGACCAGGGCGGCCATGGTCGCCCACGAGGCCTCCAGGGGCGTGCCGTCCTCGCCCGGCCAGTGGACCTGGAGCAGGTCGAGGCGCTCGACCCGCAGGCGGCGCAGCGAGTCCTCGCACTCCCGCCGGATGGAGTCGGGGGCCAGCACGTTGGCCACGGTGGTGCCGCCCGGCTCCCACACCAGCCCGCACTTGGTGAACACGGCGGGACGGTCCTCGGGGGGGAGCTCGGCCACCGCCCGGCCCACGACCTCCTCGGCCCGGCCCAACCCGTAGGCCGGGGCGGTGTCGATCCAGGTGACGCCCCGGTCGACGGCGTGGTGGATGGCGGCGATGGACTCGGCGTCGTCCTGGGGGCCCCAGCCGCCCTGCCACTCGCCACCGCCGATGGCCCAGGCCCCCAGCCCCAGCCGGGTGACGTCCAGGCCGGTGGAGCCGAGGGGGACCTGGGCGATGGGGGAGGAGGGGGTCGTCATCGGATGCCCTCCCCGGCGTCGCCCTCGCCCCGGGGGATCCAGGTGGCCTCGGGCTCGCCGTGCAGCACGTGGTCGACCCATTCGACGCCCTGCATGGCCGAGTGGTCCATGTTGCCGATCTCGTAGAGCCAGCCCCCGAAGCGGCCCCGGGACCAGATGTCCTGGGACCGCAGCCAGGGCTGGATCACGCCCAGCGAGGCGTCCCTGGTCACCGAGGGCACCGGGTAGCTCATGTCGGGCGAGCACAGCCACGTGGTGACGATGCGGCCCCGGTCCTCGTCGTCCATCAGCCCGGTGGCGACCAGGCCGTCGACGACCCGCTCGACGATGGTGGCCGCGTCCTCCGGCTTGTGGGGCGACCGCGACGTCTCGGTCAGCAGCAGGGTCTGGTCCGGGGAGGCGGTCATGTAGGGCGAGTAGTTCGAGAGGTAGGTGACCCGGTAGAAGGGCACGTCGGGCTCGGGGAAGTAGATCCAGTTCTTGGTCGAGCCCGCCGGGCGGTCGAGGCCGACGCCCACGATGTGGCTGCCGCTCCAGTGCAGGCCGCCCACCGCCTCCCGCACCGGGTCGGGCACGCTCTCGGTGCTCTCCACCAGCCGGTTGAGGGGCATGGTCGAGAGCAGCACGTCGTAGGGCCACACCCGCCCGTCGGCGGTGCGCACCTCCTTGGCCACGGGGTCGACCGAGGCCACAGGGGTCTCCAGCTCCAGGTGGTCCTCGATCTGCCGGCGCATGCCCTCGTAGAGGAAGCCGGTGCCGCCCCGCATGGGGTAGCGGAACGTGTTGTTGGGTCCCCAGGACACCTGTGGCTCCCCCAGGATGACGTTGCGCAGCACGCTGCTCACGTCGACCACCGAGACCCGCTCGCCGATCCAGACGTGGTTCATCAGCTCCGCCGGGGTGGCCCAGACCTTGAAGTTGTAGGGCAGCATGAAGTGCTCGGCGATGCCGCGGCCGAAGGTGGCGTCGACCCACTGGCGGAAGTTGGTCACCTCGTGCGAGCCGCGCTGGGCCTCGATCAGCCCGTCGACGCAGGCGAAGACCGTCTCCGGGTCCAGGCCACCGATGTTGTTCTGGAACGGGTAGGGGATGAAGCGGTCCTCCATCCACACCCACGCCTCGCGCTGGAGCTCGGTGAACTCGCCGCCCATGAGCTTCTCGACCAGCCGGTCGTAGTAGTCGTAGTGGCTGAACATCACGTGGCCACCGATGTCGTAGGTGAAGCCGGCGTCGTCGGTGAACGACGTGGCCAGCCCACCGACGTGGTCGGAGGCCTCCAGGACCACCCAGTCGTCGTAGCCCAGCTCCTCCAGCCGCCAGCCGGCGCCCAGGCCGGTGGGGCCGGCGCCGACGATCACGATGCGGGGCTCGCGGGTCACGCCGTCACCTCCCCGGCCGGGACGGCTGGCGCGTCGAGGCGTTCGATCAGCCCCCGCATGCGCTCCGCGATGCGGTCCCAGTCCTGCCGGGCCAGGAGCGGCGCCAGCTTCCGGTCCCGGTCGGTGAGGTCGTCGCCCCGCACCCGGCGGCAGGCGGCGGCGAAGCCCTCGGCGTCGTCCTGCAGGCACACCACGCTGGAGTGGTCGGCCACCACGTCGGGGACCCTGGTGGAGACCACCGGCAGGCCGGCGGCCAGGTACTCCAGGGTCTTGGTGGGGCTGATGGAGGCGGTGGCCTCGTTGCGGGCGAAGGGCATGAGGGCCACGTCGAAGCCGCCCATCACCTCGGGCAGCGCCGAGTACGGCTGCTGGCCCGGGTAGGCGACGTTGGGGCGCGGGGGCAGGGACATCGGGTCGATCTTGGCCACCGGGCCGACCATCTGCACGTCCCAGCCGGGCAGGTGGTCGGCCAACCCGGCCACCAGGTCGAGATCGACCCGCTCGTCGATCACCCCGACGTAGCCGGCCACCGGGCGGCCCTCCGGCTGCCGGTGGCGTCGCCGCCGGTGGCGGCGGGCCGGCTCGTAGTGCGCCGGGTCGACCCCGCTGGGGAAGAGGTGCGTCCCGGTCGGGCGGTGGGCCACCACCGAGCGGTGCAGGGAGCGCCCGCCGGTGAAGACGATGTCGGCCTCGTGCAGGGTCCGGCGCTGGTGCAGCACCAGCCCCTCTGGGGCGCCGGCGAAGGCGGCCAGGTCGTCCATCACGTCGTAGACCAGGCGCCGGGGCTCGAGGGGGGCGACCATGTCGAAGGCCATCGGCGTCTGCAGCCAGACCCAGCGGTCGTCACCCGGACCCACCAACCGGCACAGGGGCTCGGCGTGGGCCTCGGCCAGGGCGCGGTCCCACGTGCGGCTGGCCTCCAGCTCCGGCAGCTCCATCCACACCCGGGTCACGGGCCCGTGGCGCTCGGTCCGGAGCCTCGGCTCCGACCCGGTGCCCGGTTCCGGCTCCTCCACGAACCACGTGCGGCGACCGGCGGCCAGCCGCGAGATCAGGTGCTGCGGGCGTTGCCAGACCCCGGTCCAGCGCAGGTGGGAGAACACGATCAGGTCGGGGGGCATGCAACCTCCGGGTCGTCTGCCGGTGCAGGGCGGCAGGGGACATCGACGACGGGCCCGTGACCGGGCCACGGCGCTGTGTTGTCAACGCCTGGGTGCTCGGCGGCGGGACCCGCCGCCGCCGCACGCCTCCCCGAGCCGTCGTCCGTGAACCAACTTCTCCCCGACGGGTGAGCGGCGTGTGGCCAGCCGGCCTGCGGCCCGGACCGCCGGGCCCATCCGGCGCCACCGAGCCCGTCTCGTGCAGCCGGTACTGTCGGACGATGATCGTCGTGTCGGGCACCATCGTCCTCAACCCGGAGAAGGTCGACCGGGCCCTGGAGCTGACCAGGGCGCTGGTGGCCGAGACGCGGGCCGAGCCCGGCAACCTGGCCTACGGGTACTACGCGGACCTGGACGAGCCGGGCCGCTACCACCTCTACGAGGAGTGGGAGTCCGAGGAGGCGCTGGACGCCCACTCGGCGTCGGCCCACCTGGCCGAGTTCTTCACCGCCGTGCCCGAGCTGGAGATCTCCCACCTGGAGATCACCCGCTACACGGTCACCGATGCTCGCAAGGTGATGTGACGGCGCGCTACTCGCAGGCCACGCCGTTGCCGTCGCGATCGAGGTCGTAGCCGGTCACCTGCACGGGCCCTGACGCGTAGGCCGGACCGTCCCCCGAACCGCCGGCGCAGCGGTCGTGGGGGGCCCGGTGGTCGGGGCGCCCGCCAGATCGGGCGGCGGCCGGGCTCTACCATGGGCGGCGATGTCGTCCCCCGCCTCCTTCGACGGCCACCCCGGATCGCTCACCCCGGCTGAGCTGGAGCGGGCCCTGGACGCCCACCGGCGCGAGCTCACCGGCTACTGCTACCGGATGCTGGGCGCCGGCTCCGAGGCCGAGGACGCCGTGCAGGAGACCATGGTCCGGGCCTGGCGGGCCATCGACGGCTTCGAGGGCCGCTCGTCGCTGCGGTCGTGGATGTACCGCATCGCCAACAACGTCTGCGTGGACATGATCCGCAGTCCGCAGCGCCGGGCCCGGCCCATGGAGATGGGCCCCGCCACCCGCACCGCGGACGTGGTGCTGGGCGACCAGCGCGAGGAGCACGCCTTCGTGCAGCCCGTCGCCGACGAGCGGGTCATCGACCTGGGCGGCGACCCGGCCGAGGTGGCCGCGGCCCGCGAGTCGATCCGCCTGGCCTTCGTCTCGGCCCTCCAGCACCTCCCGGCCCGCCAGCGCTCGGCCCTGATCCTCTGCGAGGTCCTGAAGTGGCCGGCGGCGGACGTGGCCGAGCTGCTCGACACCAGCGTGGCCTCGGTGAACAGCGCCCTCCAGCGGGCCCGGTCCACCCTGGCCGAGGTGCGGGACCGGCCCCTCGACCCGGTGACCGATCCGGGCCAACAGGCCCTGCTGGCCCGCTACGTCCAGGCCTTCGAGAGCTACGACATGACCGCCCTGGTGGCGCTGCTGCGCGACGACGTGGTGTTGTCCATGCCCCCGTGGGACCTCTGGCTCCAGGGGCCCGACGACCTGGTGGCCTGGTTCGTGGGCGAGGGCATCGTGTGCAAGGACGGCCGGCTGCTGCCCGTCTCGGTCAACGGCACCGCCGGCTTCGGCAACTACCACCACCTGGGCGACGGGGTCTGGGAGCCTTGGGCCATCCAGGTGATCGAGGTGGCCGACGGGCGCATCGGCGGCCACCACAACTTCCTCTACCCCGAGCTGTTCTCACGCTTCGGCCTCCCGGAGCGCATCGAGGCCTGAGCCCTGCCACCGCCCCGGGCCGGGGGAAGCCACCGGGTGGCAGGATGGCCCCATGGACGAGCGCATCGAGGTGCAGCGGCTGATCGCGGCCGAGCCGCCGGCCATCTTCCGGGTGCTGTGCGACCCGCAGGGCCACGTGGCCATCGACAGCTCGGGGATGCTGCAGGCCGCCACCGGCGAGGCGGTCACTGCGGTGGGCGACACCTTCGTGGTCCACATGGATCGCGAGGCCCTCAACGACTTCCCGCTCGGCCTCTACGACGTCACCGTCACCATCACCGCCTTCGAGCCCGACCGGGAGATCGCCTGGAAGGTCCTGGGCGCCATCCGCCCCCAGATCGGCCACGTCTACGGCTACCGGCTGGAGCCGGCCGAGGGCGGGACCCTGGTCACCTCCTACTACGACTGGTCGGACATCGACCCGGTGTGGCGGGAGGCGAGCATCTTCCCCATCATCTCCGAGGGAGCGCTGCGGGCCACCCTGGGCATCCTGGGCCGCACCGTCGCCCCCGCCCGCCCGGCCGACTGACGCACCACCGGCAGAGCTCGGCCGGGTCGCCACAGGACAGGGCCCGCCGGGCGGCTCGTCCTCGGCGTCCAGCCGGGGATCGGGGGCGGCCGGGATCGGTCGAGGCCGAGGGCGGGTCATCCGACCAGGAGGCTTCGAGGTGAGCCGACGCCGGGGTCGTGGGAGGCTGCCGCCGTGACGTCGGTCGAGGGGGCTCGGGTGGAGGGACACGTCGAAGGTCGGCGTCGAGGCGCAACCCGGTTGGCCGGGCCGGTGGGGGTGCGGGCCAACGGGCGGCTGGCCCGCCGGCTGCTGGTGGACCCCATCCCGGTGTTGGACGAGTGCGCCGCCGCCTACGGGCCCACCTTCGCCCTGCGGCTGGGGCCGGCCCGGCTGGTGGTGGTGGGGGATCCCGACGACCTGAGCACGGTGTTCGCCCAACCCAGCGTCTCCTACCGGTGGGGCCACCTGGCCAACGTGCTGGGCTTCATCGTCGGCCCGACCTCGATGATCGTGTCCGACGGCGAGGACCACCGCCGGCGCCGGGCGGCCAGCCAGCCGGGCCTGGCCCGCCGGCGCCTCGATCGCTGGATCCCCATGATCGTGGGCCAGGTCGACCGGGCCATCGACCAGCACCTGGCCCCGGCCCTGGACGCCGGCCGAGTGGTCGACGTCCACCCCCTGGGCACCGACCTGGTGCTGGCCGTCACGGTCAGGGCCTTCTTCGGGAACGGTCTGGAGCACCGCACGGCCGAGATCGGCGCCCTGTTCGACGAGCTCCAGTCCTACCTGGAGCGGCCCGGCCTGCAGCAGCTCCCGCATCGTCTCCCGTTCACGGCCCGGGCCCGGGCCCGAGCAGCCCGAGCAGCCTTCAACGGGATCGTCGACCGGGAGGTGGCCCGGCGGCGGGCCGCCGTCGGCGCCGGCCCCGACGGCGACGACCTGCTCGACGTGTTCGTGGACGAAGCGGCGTCGGGCCTCACCGCGGAGGAGGTCCACGACCAGGTCACCACGCTCATCGGCGCCGGCTACAACACCACGGCCGCCACCCTGGCCTGGGCCGTGCACCGGTCCCTGGCCACCCCCGGGGTGTGGGACCGCCTCCGGGCCGAGGCCCACGAGGTGCTGGGGCCGGTCGGGGACGGCCCGACGCTCGGCGCCGAGGCCCACCGGGACCTGTCCTACGCGGCCGCCGTGGCCCAGGAGACGCTCCGCCTCCACCCGCCGGGGGCCCTCTCTCCCCGCCAGGCCGTGATCGACGTGCCCGTCGGCGACCGGGTCATCCCCCGCCGGGCCATGGTGGCCTGGTCGCCGCACCTGGCCGGCCGCCACCCCGGAGCCTGGGACGAGCCCCTGGCCTTCCGGCCCGAGCGCCACCTCGACCCCACCCCGGAGCAGGCGGCCCGGATGGAGGCGGCCTGGGTGCCCTTCGGCCGTGGCCCGCGGCGCTGCATCGGCTTCGCCCTGGCCCAGATGGAGCTGGCCCTGGTCCTGGCCCGGCTGGCCCAGCGGGTCGACATGGAGCTGGTCGACCCGGCGCCACCCCGGCCCCACGGCATGGTGGTCAACCGGCCGGCCGGCGGGGTCCGGGTCCGCCGGCCTCTGGCATTGACCGGCGATGTCATCCCCTCGATCGACGGCCTCCGGCGTCGCACGCCCGGCTGAGCTGGAGCGGGCCCTCGACGCCCACCGGCGCCAGTTCACCAACCGGCCCCCTGGGCGGGCTCGACGCCCAGGGCCTCAGGCACGCCGACCAGGTCGAGGAGCTCGTGCAGCTCGGAGCGGACCTCCACCAGCCGCAGGGTGGCGCCGTGGCGGCCGAGGGCCAGGCGGAGGGCCAGGAGGTCGTCCACCAGGTGCAGGTCGCAGGGCGCGGCGGCCCCGACCGGGCCCAGCGGGTGCTCGCGGCCGCCGACCAGCAGCACCAACCTGGCCCACGGCGCGTCGTCGTCCACCCCGTGCAGACGGCACGGGGGCCCGGAACTCAGCGCCCGGTGACCGGCGCCGGCGGGGCGGTTACTCAGCGGCGGTGGTCGTCGGGATGTCGATGCTCTCGGTGGCGCACTTGCTGCTGGCGGCCTCGACGGCGGCGGTGTTCTCGTCGCTCAGCGGCTCGTTGGTGTCGGCGCCGTAGAAGTCGTTGATCTCCTCCTGGTCGAGCTGGGCGAACAGCTCGTCGACGATGCAGGCGTCGATGTCGTTCTCCAGGCCGCTCTTCTCGGAGAAGTCCTCGAGGAACCGCTCCTTGGAGATGTCCTCGTCGCCGCCGCACCCGGTGGCGGCCAACCCGGCGCCGGCGAGCAGGCCGAGAGCGAGAGCCCCGGGGAGGAGCCGGCGGATCAGAGACGAGGCCATGCGAGGCCCTTTCGGGTCGAGGGGCAGGCCGCGGACCCTAGCCCAGGGTTCCCGGCGGGAGCCGGGACGGCACCCCTCCGGACCTCAGCCCGGCTCGGCGGCCAGGCACTCCCGGTTGATGACCTCGAGCGTGCCCTCGGCGTCGTCGGGCAGCTCCTTCACGGTGGCGGCCTGGACGATGGCGTTGATCTGGCCCTGCTCGAACTCGGCGTAGACCCGATCGGTGATGCAGGCCGCCGCCGCCTCGGGGATCTCGGTCCGCTCGACCAGCTTCTCCTCGAAGTCGTCCCGGGCGATGTCCTCGTCGCCGCTGCACCCCACGGTGCCGGCCACCAGGGCCACCACCGCGACGGCGACGGCGACGAGGCGGGCGGGGGATCGGGACGGGCGGGCTGCGGGCACGGGGCGCTCCTCGGGTGCGGACGCCCGAGGATACGGCGTGGGCGTCGGCGGCCACGATCCGCGCCGGTCCAGCCGACGGCGGGCGCCCGCGCCGGTAGGGTGGCCGGGTCCCATCGGTCCGCGTGAGGGGTCCACCATGCGCGTCGTCGTCGACTACGACCTGTGCGAGAGCAACGCCGTGTGCATGGCCGTCGCCCCCGAGGTGTTCGAGGTCCGCGACGACGACTTCCTCTACGTCCTGGACGACACGCCGCCCGAGGCGCTGCGGGCCAAGGTGACCGAGGCGGCCCTCCGCTGCCCCAAGCAGGCCATCACCGTCGAGGACTGAGGGCCCGCCGCCGCGCCCTCGACCCCAGCCCCGCCCCCATGGCCGTCCCCTCCTCGATCGTCGTGGTCGGCGCGTCCCTGGCCGGCCTCCACGCCGCCCGGGCCCTGCGCGGCGCCGGCTACGACCGCTCCCTGGTGCTGGTCGGGGCCGAGCCCCACCGGCCCTACGACCGGCCGCCGCTGTCCAAGCAGGTGCTGGCCGGCACCTGGGAGCCGGAGCGCACCGCCCTGGCCGGCGCCGCCGACGACGCGTTGGCCGTCGACTGGCGCCTGGGCGTGGCCGCCACCGGCGTGGACCTGGCGGCCCGGACGGTGGCCCTGGCCGACGGCACCTCCGTGGCCTGGGACGGCCTGGTGATCGCCACCGGGGCCACCCCCCGCACCCTGCCCGGGGCCGAGGGCCGGCCCGGGGTCCACGTGCTGAGGACGCTGGACGACTGCCTGGCCCTGCGGGCCGACCTCGACGCCGGCCCGGCCCGGGTGGTGGTGGTCGGTGCCGGCTTCGTGGGGGCCGAGGTGGCGGCCACCTGCCGGGGCCGGGGCCTGGACGTGACCCTGGTCGAGCCCCTCCCGGTGCCACTGGGCCGGGTGCTGGGGGGCGTGGTGGGCGACACCGTGGCCGCCGTCCACCGCGACCAGGGCGTCGACGTGCGCCTCGGCGTCGGCGTCGAGGCCGTCCTGGGCCACGACCGGGTCACCGGCGTGCGCCTGGCCGACGGCACCGACATCGCCTGCGACGTGGTGGTGGTGGGCATCGGGGTCCGGCCCGCCACCGGCTGGCTGGAGGGCTCGGGCCTGCCCCTCGACGACGGCGTGGTGGCCGACGCCACCTGCCGGGTCGCCCCCGGTGTGGTGGCCGCCGGCGACGTGGCCCGCTGGGCCCACCCGGGCTACGGCGAGCGCCTGCGGGTCGAGCACTGGGACCACGCCATCGCCCAGGGCGGCCACGCCGCGGCCACCCTCCTGGCCGGGGACGGCGGAGGGGAGCCCTTCGCCCCCGTGCCCTGGTTCTGGAGCGACCAGTACGACCGCAAGATCATGCTGGCCGGCCGCACCGCCGGAGCCGAGGAGGTCCGGGTGGTGGAGGGCAGCCTGGACGAGCGGCGCTTCGTCGCCCTCTACCGCCGGGGCGACCGGGTGGTGGCCGCCCTGGGCATGAACCGCCCCGCCCCCCTGGCCCGGTGGCGGGCCCGCCTGGCCGAGCCCGTGGCCTGGGACGAGGCGGTGGCCGCCACCGCGTAGGGTGCCGCGGTGGGCGAGCTGACCGGGGGCGCAGGGGTCCTGCTGGCCGTGGCCGCGGTGGCCGCCGTCGTGAACTGGGTGGGGGTGTGGCGCGACGACCAGCGCCTGGTCTACGGGGCCAAGCCCGCCACCCTGGCCCTGCTGATCGGCGCCGCCCTCGCCCTGCACCCCGACGACGGGACGGTCCGGGCCTGGTTCGTGGCCGGGCTGGTCCTGTCCCTGGCCGGCGACGTGTTCCTCATGCTGCCCGAGGACACGAGCACGCCGCTGCCCCCCTTCCTGCTCGGCCTGGGGTCGTTCCTGCTCGGCCACGTGGCCTACATCGCCGGCCTGGCCGGCGACCACCGGTCGTGGACCGCCACCGGGGCCGGGGTCGTGCTGGTGCTGGGCGCCCTGGCCGTCATCGCCCCCCGGGTCCTGGCCGGCGTCCGCGAGCGGGACTCGGCCCTGCGGGGGCCGGTGCTGGCCTACATGGCCGTCATCTCGGTCATGGTGGTGGCCGCCTTCGGCCGGACGGTGGCCGCCGGCGTGGTCGGCGCCCTGCTCTTCTACGCCTCGGACGCCACCCTGGCCTGGAACCGCTTCTTCGGGCCCCGCCGGAGCTGGCGCCTGGCCGTCATGGTCACCTACCACCTGGGCCAGGCCGGCCTGGTGCTCTCGCTGGTGGGCTGAGCGCCGTCGGGGGCCGGGGCGTGGCCCGGGTACGGTGCGGCCCGTGACGGGTCGAGACAGCGGCGCCAGGCGCCGGCGGACCCGGGTCGCGGGTGCGTGGGCGGCGGTCGCGGCCCTGCTGGGGGCGTGCGGCCAGCCCGCCACGCTGGACGACGACCGCACCGAGGCCAGCATCCGGAGCCGCCTGGCCGACACCTACGGGGTGTCGGTGGGGTCGGTCTCGTGCCCCGACGACATCGAGGTCGCCGACGGCGCCCGCTTCCGCTGCCGGGCCACGGTGGCCGGCGGCGCGGTGGAGGTGGACGTGCGCCAGACCGACGGCGACGGCGCCCTGGCCGTCGAGCCCACCCGGGCCGTGCTGGTGACCGACCGGGTGGCCGACGACATCGTCGAGGTCCTGGCCGATCGCTTCGACCGCGACGACGCCACCGTCACCTGCGAGGGCCCGGCCGTGCGGGTGGAGCGGGTCGGGGCCTCGTTCCGGTGCCTGGCCGCCGACGGCGACGAGGCCCGCGTGGTCGAGGTGCGGGTCCGCGACGTGCGGGGCGCCCTCACCTACACGCTGGTCCCCCCGGCCGGCGCCTGAACCGGGTCCAGGGCGACGGCCTCACCGGCCCCGGCGGGCCGGGCCACCGGGTCGGTCGCCGGCCCCACCGACCCCTGGACGGCACGGTCACGGCCCGCGGCCTTGGCCGCGTAGACGGCGGCGTCGGCACCGGCCATCAGCAGGTCGGGGTCGTGCGCCTCGGTGGTGGTGACGAAGCCGGCCGAGAACGTCTGGCCCATCGGCGTGCGCTCGGCCACCCGGGCCAGCACCCGCCGGGCCTCGTCGGCCGCGGTGTCGAGCATGAGCACCGCGAACTCCTCGCCGCCCCACCGGGCCAGCACGTCCGACGTCCTGAGCGCCCCGGTCCACCTGCCGGCCACCGCCTTGAGCAGCTGGTCACCGGCCAGGTGGCCGTGTTCGTCGTTGTACGCCTTGAAGTGGTCGAGGTCGAGGACCGCCACCGTGAGGGGGCGCCCCGTCCGGCCGGCCCGGGCCACCTCCCGGGCCAGGTGGTCGTCCCAGGCTCGGCGGTTCATCAGGCCGGTGAGGGGGTCCTGGCGGGCCAGGGCGGCCAGTTGCTCGACCATCTCGGCCCGCTCGATGGCCGCCGCCGCCTCGGTGGCCAGGAGGGGGAGCGACACCCGGACCGACGCCGGCAGGGCCCGGCGGCGGGGCTGGCACCAGCCCACGCTCAGCACCACGGCGGCGGCGCCGTGGCGGGCCGCCGGCTGGTGCATCCACGCCCGCATGCCCAGCGACTCCGAGGCGCCGGTCGCGGCCCGGGGGTCCCGGGCGGTGTCGAGCACCACCTGGGCCTCCAGCGTGGCCACCGCGGCCCGCAGGTGGGGGGTGACGGCGCCGGGGGGGATCACCACCCGGGGGAGGGCCACCCCGGACGACCCGGTCACCCGCAAGCCGTCGCCCGCCGGCTCGAGCATGACGACCAGGTCGGCCCCGGCCAGCTCGCGGGTGGCCTCGCAGATCAGGTGCCGGGGGTCGTCGCCCCGCATGGTGGAGCGGGCCAGGGCGCCGATGGAGTGGATGAGCCGGCGTTCCCGGCGCACGTCGCGCACGAGCTGCTGGATGACCCCGCCGATGATCGTCGACATGAGGGTCAGGAGGAGGACCTTGCGCCACTCCGTCGCCGGGTAGGTCGGCGCGCCCAGGGCCACGATGGGCACGGCCACGGTGGTGGCCACCAACCCGATGGTGGCCACCATCTCCCGCCGGTCGCCGTAGGCGCCCTGCCACACCACGACCAGCAGGAGGAGGCTGGCGTAGCCGGAGGCGGCGCCGCCGGTCGCCTCCCGGACCACGCCCACGCTGGCGCAGAACAGGACCACCACCGCCAGCCGGGACCAGATCACCGGCCGCTCCCAGCGGAGGGCGACGATCAGGGTGCCGCACAGGGCGAAGCCGGCGGTGGCCACGGCCAGGAGGGGCAGCCGGTTCGGCGGGCCGGGGGGGAGGGCGGCCAGGGCCACGGCGGCGCCCACGGAGACGACGAACGGCACGACGCGGGTGACCCGGTCCCACCGCTGGAACAGCGCCCGGGCGGGGGGGTCGCCGGCCGGGTCCCGGGTCCGTGCGCCTCGATCTGGGTCCACGGGCGCTCCTCGCCGCTGGCCGGCCCGGGGCGGGCCCGGGCGGTGCCGCGCCGGCCCTTCCTTCGTCGGTCAGGCCCGGGCCGATGTGAGGGCGGCGGCCAGGTCGGCCCCCACCCGCCGGCGCAGGGCCACGTTGGCCCGCATGCGCTCGCGGTGCTGGGCCAGGGGCTTGACGCTCTGGGGCACCGGGTGGTCGTCGAGGAAGGCCTCGACCTCGGCGGCCAGGGCCGGGTCGGTGATGGTGCGGATGCCCTCCAGGAGGCGGGCGATGCTGTTGGACCGGAACCGGGCGTTCACCTCGTCCCACCGGTCGGCCACCACGCGCCAGGCCCGGGCGGCCTGGGCCCGGTTGGTGAGGGCCCGGCGGATCACGAACGGGCCGTCCTGGGCCCGCACCGCGTCGGTGAGGGTGCTGGCCAGGATGGCCTCCATCTCGGCGTCGCCAGGCAGGTCGGCCAGGGCCCCCAGGTAGCGCAGGCGCTCCTGGGGCGTGTCGGCGGCGTCCATGCGCCGCCGCAGGTCGGCCGCGGTGGCGGCATCGCCGTGGGCGGCCAGGACCTTCACCGCGGCGTCGACCAGGTCGGCCGGGACCGGGCCCGGCCCGTCGGTCGCGGCCAGGACCTCCTCGGCCCGGCGGCGGGCGTCCGGGTCGGCCCCGGTGGTGCCCAGGGAGGCCAGCAGGGCGCCCCGCAGGGAGCCGGTGCGGGCCGACTCGTCGGGGGCGGGCTCGGCCCCCAGGCGCAGGAGCGCCGGGGCGACCAGGGCCCGCACCCAGGCCTGCAGGTCGGGGCGGGCCCCGTCGTCGACCAGGCGGTCGAGCGAGCCCAGGACGCCGAGCACCCGCTGCCACACCGACAGGTCGGTCTCCGAGGCGTAGGCCCGCACCAGGTCCAGCACCGCGGCCACGTCGGTGGTGCCGGCCAGCAGCGAGGCCCAGGCGTCGTCGACCAGGCCGTAGCGCTCCAGGGCGGTGAGCTCGGCCGCCCCGCTGGTCAGGGCCCGCAGGTCCTCGGGGCCGTACCGGACCCGGAAGAAGCCGCTGCCCCCGCTGTTGGCCACCACCCAGGCGGCCCGGGCCCCGAGCGGGACCTCGGCCTCGGGCCCGTCGAGCAGCACCCGCTCCAGGCCGGTGCTGGAGGCAGCGGCGCCGTCCCCACCACCGGTCTGCTCCGAGGCCCAGCGCACCAGCACCGGCACCGCCCACCGGGGCTCGTCGGCCCCCTCGCCGTCGTCGCCGTCACCCGTCAGGTACCGGGCCCGGCGCTGGGTCAGGTGCAGGGTGGCGTCCCCGTCCCCGCCCCGCTGCTCGACGCCGACCTCCGGGTGCCCGCCCTGGAAGATCCACGAGTCCATGATGCGGCGCACCGGCTCGCCGGTGGCGTCCTCGATGGCGTCCCACAGGTCGGTGGTCTCGGTGTTGCCGTGGGCGTGGCGCTCCATGTAGAGGCGGATGCCGTCCCGGAAGCGGTCCTGGCCCAGGTACTGCTCCAGCATGCGGACGACGGCCGCCCCCTTCTCGTAGGTCAGCACGTCGAACATGCCCTCGGCCTCGGCCGGCGAGACGACCTCGTACTCGATGGGCCGGGTCGAGGACAGGGCGTCGGTGTCGAAGGCGGCGGTGCGGGCGATGCCGAAGTCGGTCCACCGGTCCCACTCGGGCCGGAAGGCGTCGGTGCAGCGCATCTCCATGAACGTGGCGAAGGCCTCGTTGAGCCAGATGCCGTTCCACCAGCCCATGGTGACCAGGTCGCCGAACCACATGTGGGCGATCTCGTGGTGGATGACATCGGCCACCCGCTGGAGCTCGGGCTGGGTGGCCCGGTCCGGGTCGACCAGCAGCAGCGCCTCCCGGAA
Source organism: Acidimicrobiales bacterium (assembly GCA_035630295.1). Lineage (NCBI taxonomy): Bacteria > Bacillati > Actinomycetota > Acidimicrobiia > Acidimicrobiales > Acidimicrobiales bacterium. Next base: position 102,880 of record DASQKY010000044.1, read on the forward strand.
GGTGACGCAGCCCAGGTTCTCCATGGCCCCGAAGGCGAAGTCGGGCACGGCCACCAGGTCGAGCTTGTCGGCCGGGTAGGGCCGGCCGAAGTAGTCGGCGAAGTGCCGGAGGGCGAAGGCCCCCGACTCCAGGGCGAAGGCGGTGAGGGCGCCCTGGCCCACCGGGTGGACCACCCGCAGGGGCACGCCGTCCACGTCGACGGGCTCGGTGGCCTCCAGGGGGCCGACCACGAAGGCCACCAGGTAGGTGGACATGACCATGGTCTCGGCGAAGCGGACCCGGCGCCGCCCGTCGCCCACCGGCTCGGAGCCGACCTCGGCGGAGTTGCTCACGGCCACCAGGTCGTCGGGCACGTCGAGGGTGACGGCGAAGGTGGCCTTCATGTCCGGCTCGTCCCAGCACGGGAAGGCCCGGCGGGCGTCGGTGGCCTCGAACTGGGTGGTGGCGATGGTGCGGGTGGCGCCGGTCGTGTCGGTGAAGGTGGAGCGGTAGAAGCCCCGCAGCTTGTCGTTCAGGACGCCGGCGAAGGCCAGGTGCACGGTGGCGGGCCCGGCCGGCACCGGCTCGGGGAGGGTGAGGGTGGCGCGCTCGGCCTCGCTGTCCAGGGCCACGGCGGCCTCCAGGCGCCGGCCGCCGGCCTCGATCCAGGCCTCGTCCACGGTGAGCTCGATGGCGTTGAGCACCACGGTGGCGGTGGCCTCGGCCACCTCGACCTCGACCGCCACCGTGCCCGTGAAGGTGGCCGCCTCCAGGTCGGGGACCAGGTGCAGGTCGTACCGGCGGGGCAGGACGGTGCGGGGCAGGCGGTGGGGATCAGCGACCATCGGCCGACCCTACCGGCCCGATTTTGGGCCGTGCCCCCGTCTACCAGCCCCGGTACGTGGGGTCGCGGCGCTCGACGAAGGCGGCGATGCCCTCCTGGGCGTCGGCGGTGTGGAGGGCCAGCTCCTGGGCCAGGGCCTCGTCCGCGAAGGCGCCGGCCCGGTCGCTCTCCAGAGAGCGGTTCACCAGCCACTTGGTCAGGGCCACGGCCCGGGTGGGGCCGGCGGCCAGGCGGGCGGCCCACTCGGCGGCCGTGGCGGCCAGCTCGTCGGCCGGCACCACCCGGTTGACCAGGCCCAGCCGCTCGGCGTCGGTGGCGGCCAGGGCGTCGCCGAAGAACATCAGCTCCTTGGTGCGCTGGGGGCCGATGAGGCGAGGGAGCAGGTAGGCCCCGCCGCCGTCGGGGACGATGCCCCGGCGCACGAAGACCTCGATGAAGCGGGCCCCCTCGGCCGCCAGCACCAGGTCGCAAGCGAAGGCCAGGTGGGCGCCGAGGCCGGCGGCGGTGCCGTTGACGGCGGCGATCACCGGCACCTCGCAGTCGAGCACGGCGGCGATCAACCGCTGGGCCCCGTCCCGCAGGGTGCGGGCCACGTCGCCCACGGCCCGCTCCGGCGCCCCCTCGGGCCGGGTGGCCGGTACCCGGGGGGCCCGCAGGTCGGCCCCGGTGCAGAAGGCGGTGCCGGTGGCGGTGAGGACCACGGCCCGGGTGGCCAGGTCGGCCGAGGCCGCCCCCAGGAGCTCGATCACCCGGTCGCGCTGGCCGGGGGTGACGGCGTTGCCGACCTCGGGCCGGTTGAGCGTGATCCAGGCCACGCCGCCCTCGGCCCGGTGCTGCACCTGCTGGTCGAGGGGCTGGTCAGCCATGCCCCCACCCTAGGAGTCACCCCCTCCCCCTCGAACCGAGCACGAACGTGCCCGACATCCCGGTGCTTCGGTGCTCGGTTCGAGGGCAAGGAAGGACGAGCCAGGGGGTGGGGCCTAGCCTGCGGCGCCGTGCCCGAGCCTGTCGTGACCCTCGCCGCCGAGGCCAAGCTGACGCTCTCGCTGCGAGTGGTGGGGGTGCGAGACGACGGCTACCACCTGATCGACGCCGAGATGGTGAGCCTGGACCTGGCCGACACCCTCACCTTCGCCCCCGGGGACGGCCTGGAGGTGGTGGCCGCGGCCACCGGCCTGGAGGTGCCCGCCGGTGACGACAACCTGGTGCGCCGGGCCCTGACCCTGGTGGGCCGCACGGCCCGGGTCCGCCTGGAGAAGCGCATCCCGGCCGGCGGGGGCCTGGGGGGTGGCTCGGCCGACGCCGCCGCCGTGCTGCGCTGGGCCGGGGTCGACGACCCCGACCTGGCCGCCCTCCTGGGGGCCGACGTGCCGTTCTGCCTCCGGGGCGGGCGGGCCCGGGTCACCGGCATCGGGGAGCGGCTCGACCCCCTGCCGGCCCGCCCCGCCCCCTACACGCTGGTGGTGCCGCCCTTCGGGTGCGCCACCCCGGCCGTCTACCGGGCCTGGGACGAGATGGGCGGTCCCACCGCCGAGGGCCCCAACGACCTGGAGCCCGCCGCCCTACGGGTCGAGCCCCGGCTGGCCGCCTGGCGGGACCGGCTGGGCGAGGCCACCGGCGCCACCCCGGTGCTGGCCGGCAGCGGCAGCACCTGGTTCGTGCCCGGCGCCTTCCCCGGCCCCGACCGCCTGGTGGTGACGGCCACTGCGGGGGTCGATCAGCCGGTGCTCCCGTCCCATCCCGACCCCTCCTGAACAGCTCTGATCGGCCCCCCCTCAGAACGACCCGTCACGGTCGAGGGTGTAGGGACCGGCCACCCGGTCGGAGCCGATGGGCCGCACCCGCACGGTCAGCTCGCCGGTGTCGTCCCGGCCGCAGCGCTCGCCCAGCCGGGCCACCGCCGGGCGGCCGCCCTCGCTGACCCGGGTGGCCAGCACCTCGGCGCCCCGGGCCACCCGCAGTTCCAGGACCATGCCCTCGGGCCCGTCCAGGGTGAGGGTCAGGCGGCCCGAGCAGTCGAGGTCGAAAGCGTCCTCCACTGGCACGGCGAAGGTGTCGACGTCATCGCGGGGGACGATGGTGGCCTCCAGGGCCCCGGCCCCGTCGGCCAGGACGGCGCCGTCGGGCCGGTCGTCAGCCCCGGCCTCACAGCCGTTGCCGGTGTCGCCGTCGTAGTCGTCGAAGCCGGGGAGGCACGTGTCGCCGTCGGTGCCCGGGGCCGGCGCCCCCAGGCCGGCGGGGCCGCAGGGCCGGTAGCGCTGCGGCGTGCACGGCGGGGTGGTCGGGGCCGTGGAGGCCGGCGCCGCCCGGCTGGCCGGCCCGGGGCGCTCCGCGGCGGCGCCGTCGTCGTCGCCGCCCACCACGGCGACCACCCCCCCGACGGCCAGGAGCACCGCCACCGCCCCCACCCCGGCGGCGGCCACCACCCGGTTGCGGCGCACGGCGTCGGCCAGGCCGGTCCGCGGGCTGGTGCCGCCCACCCCGCCCCGGAGCCGGGCCGCCGAGGGGCGGCGCGCCGGGGCCCGGTCGAGGGCGGCGGTCAGCAGGGCCCGCAGGTCGGGGTCGAGGTCGCGGGGCGGGCGCCCGACGCGGCCCTGGGCGGCCCGGTGCATCAGCACCCGGGGGTCGCCGGCCGCCGGACCGAACGGCCCCTCGCCGGTGAGGGCGAACAGCAGGGTGGCCCCCAGGGAGAACACGTCGGCGGCGGCGCTGGCCGGCTCCCCCCGGGCCTGCTCGGGGGCCATGAACGCCGGCGTGCCCACCACCATCGAGGTGGCGGTCAGGCCGGGGGTCTGGTCGGTGGCCCGGGCCACCCCGAAGTCGACCAGCTGGGGGTCACCGGCTGCCGTGAACAGCACGTTCTCGGGCTTGATGTCGCGGTGGACGACGCCCTGGCGGTGGGCGGCGGCCAGGGCGTCGAGCAGCCGGTCGGCCAGGGCCCGCACCTCGTCCGGGGCCAGCGGCCCGGCGGCCGCCACCCGGTCGTGCAGGCTGCCCCCGGCCAGGTAGGGCATGACCAGCACCACGTCGTCGCCGTCGTCGAGCAGGTCGAGCAACCGGACGATGCCCGGGTGCCGGAGCGAGCCCAGGACCTCGGCCTCCCGGCGGAGGCGGGCCCGGGCCCGGGTGATCTCGTCGGGCGTGCCGTGCAGCGAGAGGCGCTTGAGGGCGACCTCGGCCCCGGCGGGCCCCACGGCCAGGTCGACCACGCCCATGCCCCCCCGGCCCAGCCGGCGCACCACCCGGTAGCTCGTCCCGGGACCTTGGTGCGCCACGGCCGCAGCCTACGGCTCCCCCCGGCCCCGCCCCGGAGGCGGGACGGCCCCCACTTCACCCTGCCGGGTCGATCCGACCCGCCGTGCGCGTGGTGGGGCCCGGGCCGGGGGGTAGAGTCGGCGGCGTGACTGCGACGACCGACGCCACCGTGATCGCTGAAGCGCTGACCGTGATCGATCGGGCCCTGGCCCAGGTCGGTTCGCGGGAGCTGGTGTCCTCGGCGGAGATGTCCGATCTGTTGCTCGACCTGCGCCTCCTGCTCATGTCGGCGGAGTCGGGCCGCCCCGCGGCCAGCGTGGGCGAGGGCAGCCTCCCCGCCTGACCCGGCGCCGGGCGCCGAGGGGCTCGGCCTCAGGTCAGGGCCAGGAGCTCGTCGAAGGCGGCCTCGATGCCGGCCCGCAGCAGCGCCGGGTCGGCCACGGCCCCGGTGTCCACGTGCAGCCCCATGTCGAGGCTGCCGTCGACCGAGATGGTGGTCAGGTTCCAGGCCGTGCCGCCCAGGGGGCCGATGGGGTGGTTGGCCTCGATCCGGGCCCCGGCGATGTAGAGGGGGAAGGGGGCGCCCCGCACGTTGGAGGTGGTGAAGTCCACCGTCGCCGTCTGCTGGCGCACCAGGCGGACCAGCACCGGCGCCGGGAGCAGGTTGCCCAGGCCGGCCACCGCCCCGGTCAGGCCCACGGCCCGCTCCTCCTTGGTGACGGCCAGGCGCTGGTGCACGGCCCGGAACCGGTCCCGGGGGTCCTCGTCGACCGGGACCCGCACCCGGGTGGGGGCGAAGGCGTTGCCGGCCGCCGAGCGGTCGGAGCGGGTGCTGATGGGCATGGCCATGCGCAGCTCCTCGACCGGGGTGCCGACGGCCCGGTGGTACGCCCCGGCCCCTCCGGCCGCCCCGGCCACGAACAGGTCGTTGACGCTGCCCCCCAGGGCGGTGGCCGCCGCCTTGGCCTCGGCCAGGGGCACCCGCAGCAGCTCCAGCCGGCGCTCCAGGGTCCGCTCCCGCCACAGCGGGGAGAGGGCCTCGCCGGTGACGCCCAGCTGGCGGGCCAGCGAGCGGGCGGTGGCGGCGGCGTCACCCGGCAGTGTGACCAGGCGGGACGGGTCGCCGACCAAGCCGGCGGCGCCCTCCACCGCTTGGCGGGCCAGGCCCAGGGGGGCCCGGGCCAACTCGGCCAGGGGCCCGACGACGGCGTCGAAGGGGCGGGTCGCCTCGGGCCCGGCCTCGGCCTCCGGCTCCGGTCGGGGCGGTGCCGGGGGCGCCTCGGCGTCACGCTCCAGGTCGATGAACTGGACCGACATCCGCACGCCGCCCTCGCCGTCGGTGATGGTGTGGTGCAACTTCTGCACCATGGCCCCCCGCCCGTCGGCCAGCCCGTCGACGATGACGAACTCCCACAGGGGGCGGTCCCGGGCGAAGGGGGCGCCGGCGATGTCGGTGGCCAGGGCCAGGAGCTGGTCCAGGTCCCCCGGCTGGTCGAGGGTGACCCGCCGCACGTGGTGGTCCAGGTCGACGTCGGGGTCCTCCACCCACGAGGGGGCGGCCAGGCCGGCCATCCCGCCCTCGACCCGGCGGCGCAGGCGGGGGATGACCCGGAGGGCGTGGGCCATGCGGGCCCGGAAGCGCTCGGCGTCGGGGGGCCGGTCGAGCAGGGTGACGTTGGCGAAGGTGGAGGACAGGTGGGGATCGGCGTCGAGGGTCCACAGCAGGGCCTCGACGTCGGTCAGGTGGCGGTCCTCCACACGGCGAGGGTAGGCCGCGCCGTCCCGACCGGGCTCAGTGCGAGATCGACGTGTGCTTGAACTCGTTGAGGGCGGGGGCGTCGACCAGGAGGTCCACCACCCGGTCGATGGTGCGGCGGGCGTGGGCGCCGTCGTCGCCGGGGCGGTCCATGAGGCGGACGAAGGCGGCCTGGCCGCCGGCGACGAACGTGGGCACGCCCCACACGGAGTGCTCGGCCGCGGCGGCCTCGTGCTCGGCCCGCACCGCGGCCAGCAGGGAGCCGTCGTCCACGGCGGCCAGGGCGGCCTCGGGGTCCAACCCGGCGTCGGCCAGGACCTTGGCCAGCACGTCCCGGTCGCGCAGGTCGCGGCCCTGGTCGTGGCGGGCCGAGAACAGGGCGCCGTGCACGGCCGGGAAGGCGTCGGGCGCCGTGTCGCGCACGTGCACCCCCACCTGGAGGGCGACCAGGCCCGAATCGTCGCCGGGGCGGTCCCAGATGGGCGCGTCGCCCTCCTCCACGTGCACCTGGCCCAGCGAGAAGGGCACGAAGGCCACGTCCCAGGCCGCCCCGGCGGCCAGGCCGGCCAGCACGTGCTCGTGGGCGTTGCGGGCGAAGGGGCAGCGGTAGTCCCAGGTGACGGCGAAGCGGGTCATGGGCCCTGCAACCTCCCCGCCCCGCCCGATCTTCCGTCGGCGGCCGCCGCCGGCCCGGGGCTCAGCCCTGGCGGTTCAGCGTTGGCGCCACAGCCGGCGGGCCACCTGGCCCACCACCACCCCCACGGCCACCCCCCCCAGCACGTCGCTGGCGTGGTGGATCTTGACGTGGACCCGGCTGGCCGCCACCAGGCCCCCGAGGGCGAACCACCCGACGCGGGTCGACCGGACGCGCCCGTCGGCCAGCAGCGTGGCGGCGCACATGGCGGCGCTGGCGTGCCCGCTGGGGAAGCTGGTGGTGACCGGGATGCGCAGGTGGTGGGGCCGCTCGAACTCGGGGATGGGCCGCTGCCGGCGGAACAGCGACTTGAGGCCGGCGTTGACCAGCGTGGACTCGACCGCCAACACGGTCGAGAGCCGCACCGCAGCGGCCGCGTCGCGCTCGGAGCCCAGCCCCCGGGTCGCCCCCAGCAGGTGCCAGAGCAGGCTGAAGTCGGCCAGCTCCGTGACCGAGTACATCAGCCGGTCGACGGCGGGGTGGCCGCGGAGCCGGTCGAACTGGGCGTCGACGGCGTCGTCGAAGCGGCTCAGGCGGGTGTCGAGGGCCACGGCCCCGGCGGTGGGGGCCGGGGTGGTCAGCTCGTCGACCACCTCCAGCACGGTCTCGACCGGCCCCTCGGGGCCGTCGTCGTCGGCCTCGCCGGGGGGGATGTCGTCGGTGCCCGGGTCGGTGACGGCCATGCCGCCGATGCTACGAGGCCATCGCCGCCAGCTCGGAGTCCGCCCTGACCGTCGACGACGCCTGGGCCGGGTCGCCGCCGAACTGGGGGCACCACTGCTGGAAGCTGCACCAGTTGCACAGCGGGCCGGGCTTGGGGCGGAAGTCGTCGTGGGCGCAGGCCCGGGTGACGGCGTCCCAGATGGCGCCCACGCGGGTGCGCAGGCCGCGGGTGCTCTGGTCGGTGGGCACGGCGGTGATGGCCACCGGCTCGTTGAGGTGCAGGAGCTGGACCCGGGCCGGGCGGCGGCCGAACATCTCCTCGCACAGCAGCGAGTAGAAGTGGATGCCGCCCAGCTTCCCCTGCTCGTAGCGGTCGGTGGGGGCCTTGCCCGTCTTGTAGTCGGTGACCACCAGCTCACCGTCGGCGTCGAGCTCCAGCCGGTCGATGATGCCCACCAGTTGCAGGTCGCCCACCGGCACCTGGAGGCGCAGCTCCAGCCCGATGGGCCGGATGGCCCGCGGGTCCTCCAGGACGAAGTAGTTGCGGACCAGGCGCTCGGCGTCGGCCAGGAAGGAGGCCTCCTCCTCGGGGGGCAGGGCCAGCTCGTCCAGCTCGCGGCCGGGGGCGCGGAGGGCCTCGGCGGCGGCGGCCAGGCAGGCCACGGCGGCCTCGACCGTGCGGTCGGCGGGCTCCAGGGCGAAGAGCCGCTCCAGGGCGGCGTGGACCAGGGTGCCCTTGGCCATGGCCGGGGTGGTCGGCTCGGGGATGCGGTCGATGGCCGAGAACCGGAAGGCCAGGGCGCAGTCCTTGAACGCCGTGACCTTCGAGGGGGAGAGGGTGACGGGCACCGGGAGAGCCATGGGCCCGACTGTAGGACGGCCCTGTGACAGCCCGGAGGACCGCCCGTCCGCCCTGGTCAGGGGTGGGTGGCGGTGCTGCGGGGGCTGGGCGCCACGGCGCCCAGGTCGTCGAGGGCCCCGGCCTGGACGCTGGCCACCAGGCGGCGCAGGTCCTCGGGGCGCAGCAGCGCCGGCCCCTCCAGCAGCACCGACGGGACCAGCCCGGGGGGCACGCAGGTGGCCGGCGGGCACGGCTCGTCGCGGTCGGTGACCAGCAGGGCGTGGACGAAGGGCACCCAGGCCACCTGGTCGGCCAGCGACGAGCGGATGACCGAGGCCAGCAGGCCCACGGCCCGGGGCACGTCGGCCCCGCCGTCGTCGAGGGCCAGGACGTGGGCCCCGGTGGGGCCCAGCACGAACCGGGCGTCGCCGACGGGCCGCACGACGTAGCCGTCGGGCAGGGTGTCGAGGACGCGGTCCAGGTCGTCAGGTCCGTGGTGGCGGGGCCATCCCATAGCTCGTGGTCCATCGGATGGGCCGAACGGATCATGAGGGGTTCGCCACGGGGAGTGGTCAAGGCCGGTGACCAGGGCGGTCGCCCGATCCGACGGCGCCGCTACGGTGGCCCGATCACCGCGCCGCTGCCCCCGCCGTCCCCCGACCTCCCCGGGGACGAGGCCGCGGTGGCCGACGTGGTGGCCCGCTTCTACGCCGCCTTCGAGGCCCGGGACCTCGACACCATGTCCGACCTGTGGGTCCACGACGACCGGGTCTCGTGCACCCACCCCGGGTGGGCCGCCCTGCACGGGTGGGCGGCGGTGTCGGCGTCGTGGTTCGCCATCTTCGACCAGTCCCCCCCGCTCCAGGTCTTCGTGACCGAGGAGCGGGTCCACGTCTCCGGCGACCTGTCCTGGGTGACGGTGGACGAGAACCTCCTGGGCGCCGGGGCCGAGGACGGCGGCACCACCGTCTCGGCCCTGAAGGTCCTGAGCCGGGAGCCGGCCGGGTGGCGCATCGTCGCCCACCACGGCTCGGTGGTGGTGGGCCGCCCCGACTGAACCTTGGACCGAACGCCGCCCCACGCATCGTCAGCGGTCCAAGGTCGGAGGTCGTTGGTGACCGCCTGGGTGACCTCCGCCCTTCGGGGTCAGGCCGGTTCCGGCGCGCCCTCGGCCCGGCGCCGGGACTCGCCCTCGGCCCAGCGGAACACGCCCTTGGCCATCAGCGACGGCTCGGCCCCGGCCCGGGCCCCGAACACCTCGGCCCGGGCCCGGTGGACGCCGGGGTCCTCGGGGGCGGCCTGGGCCGCCAGCTCGGCCAGGTGGCCGGCCAGGCGCAGGTCGGCGTCGCCGCCCGCCGCCACCAGGGCCAGGGCCCGGTCGGCCAGCGCCGCCGGCCCCCCGGCCAGGGCGGCCAGCTCGGCGGCCAGAGCCGCGTCGGGGGCCGGCTTGAGGTGGGCCGGGTTGCCGTCGTACCAGCCGCCGTAGAGCCGCCACACGCCCCGCACCACGAACTCGGGGTCGTCGTAGACGGGGCGCAGGTAGGGCTTGGCCAGCAGCTCGTCGGGGGCCCGCACCTCGTGGACGATGTCGTCCAGGCGGGCCCCCTCGTTCATGAGGGCCAGGGTCCGGTCGTGGAGCACCTCCAGCACCTCGGCCGTGTCGAGCAGCACGGCCCGCACCTGGTCGGCGCCTCGCACCGGGAGGCCGTGGCCGGGCAGCAGCAGCTCGGGGCCCAGGGCGGCCATGGCCCGCAGGGCCACGGCCCAGTCGGCCGCGTAGCGCTGGACCTTCTGGGGGTTGCCGGCGTTGGGGGTGCACCAGATGACCAGGTCGCCGGTGCACACCGTCCGCCGCTCCGGCACCCACACCCAGGTGGCGTCGTCGGTCTCGCCCCGGGCGTGGTGGAGCTGGAGGTCGAGGCCGCCCACGGCCAGGTCCATGCGCTCCCGGTAGGTGGTGTCGGGCCGGCGGTACTCGGTGGGCCAGCGCAGGCCGGGGGCCTGGAACTGGCGCTGGTTGATGACCGCGTTGTAGCCGGCGCAGGTGCAGTAGCGGTCGAAGCGGGCGTCGACGTCCTCGTGGGCCACCACGGTCACCGCCGGGTCGCCGCCGGCCGCCGCCTCCTCCTCGAAGGGGGCGGTGCCGAAGACGTGGTCGATGTGGCCGTGGGTGTAGACCGCGGTGTGGAGGCGGGACCGGTCCCAGGCCCGCACCGCGGCGTGGATGGTGCCGGCGGCGAAGGGGCTGCCCGTGTCGACCAGCACCAGCCCGTCGCCGGTGCGCAGGGCCGACACGTTGGCGAAGGACTGGACGAAGGCCGTGCCCTCGCCCACCTCGGCCAGCTCGTTGGAGGGCGAGAAGGGGTGGTGGTCCTCGATGTCGGCCGCGCCGGCCAGGATGCGATCGGACAGGTCGAGCAGGTCGGTGCTCATCGAACCCCCAGGGACGGCCGACGGTCCGCGCACCCTACGACCCCGGCGGTGGGCGCCGCCGGGGGTCCCACCGCGGGCCCCCACCGGCCGCTCCCCTAGGCTCCGGCCGATGGAGAACGGGGCCAGCGCCAGCACGGGCCCGCTCACGGCCACCCCTGACGAGGGTGACGAGGCCCCCGTCGACGGGCGCACGGCCCGGGCCCAGCGCACCCGCGAGGCCATCGTCGAGGCCTGCGTCGCCCTGGTCGAGACCGGTGACGTCCGGCCCACCGCGCCCCGCATCGCCGAGCAGGCCGGCGTGTCGGTCCGCTCGGTGTTCCAGCACTTCGACGACCTCGAGACGCTGTTCGCCATGGTGGCCGAGCGGGCCGTCACCGGGCTGGCCGGCCTGGTCACCCCGGTCGACGCCGAGCTGCCCCTCGACGAGCGGATCGGGCAGTTCGTGGCCCAGCGGGCCGAGCTGCTGGAGGCCCTGACCCCCATCCGCCGGGCCGCGGACGTCCACGCACCGTTCTCCCCGGCCATCCGGGAGCGACTGCAGCTCGGCCACGACTTCTTCCGGGCCGAGCTGAGCCGGGTCTTCGCCCGCGAGCTCGACGCCCTGCCCGCGGCCCGGCGCCCACCCGTCCTGGACCTGCTCGACGTGACCACCACCTGGGCCACGTGGGACGTGCTGCGCACGCTGGCCCACCGCGACCGCGACGAGGCGGCGGCGGTGGTCGCCCTCGGCCTCCGCGCCGCCCTCGAGGGACCGGGGTGAGCCCGACCGGCGCTCACCTGGCCGGCCTGGCTCGCACCGCCCGGGCCACCGCCGGCACGGCGGCGGCGTGGGCCGCGGAGGCGGTGGCCACCCTGCCCGCCGGGGTCCGCGTCGGCGTCCCCGGCGCACCGGTGCCGGCCGCCCTGCGGGAGGACGTGCTGGTGGCCGTGGGCCGGGCCGGCGGCGCCGACGCCGTGGCCTGGGTGCACGGCCAGTGGCGGGCCTTCGCCGGGTCGGTGCCCGACGGCGACGTGCGCCTGGCCCTGGCCCGCCACGCCGAGGCCTGCGCCCGGGCCGGCCGCCCGGTGCCCCCCGACGCGCTGGCCGACGTGCTGCCCCCCGCCGCGGTGCGAGGGGTGCGGGCCGTGGTGGCCCGGGGCCGGGCCGAGGTGGCCGTCGAGGCCGCGGCCCGCCGCCTGCTCGCCGCCGCGGGGTGGCGGCCCGGTGCAGTCGGTCCGGCCGCGGCGGCCCGTGTGGTCGGTGCGGCCGACCAGGAGGCGGCCCCCGGCCCCCGGGGGGTGCTCGGCCTGGCCCTCGTCGACGTGCCGGTGGGGGTGGGGGGCCTGGCCCTGGCCGGGCCGGTGGCCCTGGCCGGCGCCGCCCTGGGGGCCCTGGCCCGCCTGGCCCCGCCGGTGCCCGAGGTCGAGGGGGCCGACGACCCCGAGGTCAGCCTGCTCGGCGCCCTGGCCGCCGAGGCGGTCCCGGTGTTGCTGGGCAACGCCGCGGTGCGGACCCTGGTGCTTGGCTCGCCCGTCCTCCTCGGCGTGGGGCTGCGCTCCGGGGCCAGCGCCGCCACCGTGAGGGTGGGCCGGGGCCGGGCCGAGGTGGTCGACGGCCTCGACCCCGACGCCCTGGTCGTCCTCCAGGGCGACGTCGAGCCCCTGGTCCGGCTGGCCACCGGCGTCCTGCTGCGGGAGGCCCTGGAGGTGGTCCTGCGCCCCTGAGCCGCCCCGTCCTCGGTGGCCTCTCCGGCCCGTGGCCGGGATCGTGGCCCGGAGGGGTAGACGAACCCGTGCGCCGTGCGAGTGACGGTCAATGGACGGATCGACGGTCTCCGCGGCCGATGCGTACCGGCCCCCGGGCCGAGAGGGACAGAGAGACGAGCGCATGACGGAGACGACGGTGAGCCCCCTGGGGTTCGAGGAGCTCTACCAGGCCGACTGGCGGAAGGTGGTGGCCCTCGGGTGGTCGCTCACCGGCAGCCGGTCGGTGGGGGAGGAGCTGGCCCAGGACGCCTTCCTGGACGCCTACCGGCGCTGGTCCCACGTGGGCCGGCTCGAGGCCCCCGGGGCCTGGGTGCGGCGGGCGGTGGCCAACCGGGCGGTGTCCCACCGGCGCCGCCTCCGGGTGGCGGCCTCGGGGGCCGGGGCCGCGCCGCCGCCTGCAGAACCGCCACGCTCGCCGACCAGCCGGTGCCCGATCTCGACCGCGAGGTGGTGAGGGTGGCCCTGGTCGACCGCCCTTCGCCCCGCGCCGGTACCCGCCGCTGGGCCCCGGCCGCCGGCATCGCCGCCGCCCTGCTCCTGGTGCTGGGGTTCACCGTGGCCCTCACCCAGGGCGGCGACGACGACAGCACCCCGGCGGTCGAGGTGGTCCAGCCCCCTCGCCGCTACCGGGCCACCGACCTCCCCGAGGGCTTCGAGCTCGACCACGTGGGGGCCGGGACCGAGCACGTGCTCAGCGGCCCCGTGGTGCTCTACGGCCCCGACCCGGCCTCGCCAGGCCTGGCCGTGTCGGTGGCCGACCCGGCCGCCTCCGAACCGGAGTGGGAGGAGGACCCGAGGGCCGAGCCCGTCGAGGTGGGGAACCGGAGCGGCTACCGCGTCGGCGGCGACGGCTGGCTGCCGGGCGCGGTGGCCGTGACCGTGGGAGGCCGGCGGGTCACCGTGGTCGGTCGCGATGCCGAGCTGGTGGCGACGGTGGCGGCCGTGGTGACCATCGCCGGCGATCGGCCCCGGATGCCCGAGGACATCCTGCCCGCCGACTGGGTTGTGCAGGGTGAGGTCGCCGACATCACCGCACTCAGCCCCGTCCTGAGCAGCCTGGCTCCCTCGGGCACCGCCAGCACCTGGCAGACCTCCTGGCTGCCCCCGGTCCCGTGGCCCGAGGACGACCTGCCAGAGGCCTCCGCGGACGTTCTCCGGGAGCTCTCCATCACCTCCGGCCCGGGTGGCGCCACCACGGTGGCCGCCCTCGGCCTCGCGGCCGAGACCGAGCAGGTCGAGGTTCGGGGCCGCGATGCCCTGTTGATCCGGCAGGTCATGAGGCTCTCGCCTGTCGAGGGGTCGGAGGCTCTCGTCATCGACGTGGTGGCGGTCACGTGGCTGGAACGCCCCGGTGAGGTCGTGCAGGTGGTTGGCATGGGCCTGTCCCAGGAGGCGGTGCTGGCCGCCGCAGCCAGCCTGGAGGTGGTCGACGATGCCTGGTGGGCCCGGAGCGTGGCGGCCGTGGGCGGCTCACCCGAGACCACCGTGGCCGAGGGGAGGTTCAGCGATGGGTCCCCCTGGGTCTTGACCGCCTACGACTCGCCCCGGCCCGACGACATCGACCTGCTCGAAGACCAGGACGCGGTGGCCAGCCTCCAAGGGTTGGCTGCCTTCGTCCTCAGATCCGACGACCTGGCGCAGATCCGTGCCCACCCGGACGGGTACGTCGAGGAGCCGGACGCCCCCCTGCCCCCCGGGTTCGCCACCTACGTCAGCGAGCAAGCCGTCGACGACCTTCGGTGGCTGAGCGGCCTGGTCACTGACGAGGTGCGGACCGTCGAGGTGCTCACCGCCGACGGGCCGGTGGTCGCCGACGTCACGGCCCGCGTCGAGGCCTTCCACGGGTGGGTGCCCGCTGACGCCCTGCACGGGTGGGTGCTCGCCGAAACCTTTCACGGGTGGGTGCTGGAGATCGATCTCGGTGCCGACCTGGAGGCCGTTGTGCTGTCGGGTGAGAACGGTGCCGAGGTCGGGCGTCTCGCCCTCTCGGGCTGAGGTCGCCGGGTGCTCGGTACGACCGATGCGGGCTGCTCGGCTGCTCGCCCGAGCTGGATCGAGCCTGATGTCATCGGGGCGACGGGCTCGTGTCACCCGGGCGACGCCGGGGTTGGGTACGGTCCCGGGCCATGCGCACCCCGCCCGCCGCCGCCCCCGATCCCGCCCACGTGGCCACCGTGGCCGAGGCCCTGCTGGACCCGGCGCTGGAGCCCATCGTGGACCTGGTGGTCACCGCCGACGGCGAGGGCTACGAGGCCCGGGCCGCCGACGGGCGGGTCCGGTTCCGGCGGGAGGACGACGGCCACGGCTGGCGCTTCACCGAGACCCTGGTCGAGGGGCGCAACCCGCTGGGCGACCGGGCCACCGACCGGTTCAGCCCCCTGGCCGACGAGCGGGCCACCCCCTGGCCCACCCGGGAGCGCACCAGCTACCCGTTCGCCTACGAGATGGTGGCCCAGGTCTTCGACAGCCCGGCCGCCCCGGACGTGATCTGCCAGCACACCGCCTCCCACAACTGGGAGGCCGCCGGGGGCCACCGGGGCGAGCACGGGTCGATGGGTGTGGTCCAGGCCCGGGCCCCGTTCGTCATCGCCGGGGCCGGGGTCAAGGCCCACGGGGTGCTGCCCCGGGCCTGCAAGCTGGTCGACGTGGCCCCCACGGTGCTGGCCCTCATGGGCGCCGCCCCCCACCCCGAGGGGGTCGGCCTCAACGGTCGGCGCCGGGAGGGGGCGCTGCTGCGCCGGCAGGACGGCGACGTCCTGGACGACCTCATCGACCACCGGGAGGCCGCCCCCGACCACGTGGTCGGGTTCCTGCTCGACGGCTGCAACGCCAACGTGCTCTACGACATGGCCGCCCGGGGCGAGGCCCCCCACGTGGCCCGGCTCATGGCCATGGGCACCACCATGGGCCACGGGGCCATGGCCTCGGCCCCCACCGTGACCCTCCCCAACCACACCACCATCCTCACCGGCGCCCACCCGGGCCACCACGGGGTGCTCAACAACGCCTGGTGGGACCGGGGCACCGGCCAGCAGGTCATCACCAACTCGCCGGCCACCTGGGCCTGGTCGATGGCCTCGCTGTCGCCGGAGGTGGAGACCCTCTACGAGGCGGTGCGCCGCACCTGGCCCGACAGCTTCACCCTGGCCGCCAACGAGCCCTGCGACCGGGGCGCCGACTTCGGCACCTTCCACATCCTGCGCGACGGCGGCCTGCCCGACCGGCCCCCGCCGGCCGAGGAGCTGCCCTTCGCCACCGAGCGCTTCGTCCGCCCCGAGAAGAGCTACCGGACGGCGTCGCGCATCGACCACACCGGCCTGGAGCTGACCCTGGGGGTGTGGGGCGACGGCTACCAGGGCGTGACCTACCCCCGGCCCCGCTTCACGTGGGTCAACACCAGCCTCACCGACGCGGCCATGCACCACGGCGGGCCCTACTCGGACATCGCCGCGGCGGCCGTGCGCGACACCGATGCCCGGGTCGGCGAGGTGCTGGCCCTGGTCGAGCGGTCCGGCGCCTTCGACCGCACCGCCTTCTTCCTGGTGGCCGACCACGGCATGGAGGAGTCGGACCCCGGGGTCACCGGCGACTGGGGCGCGGCCCTGGCCGCCACCGGCGTCCCCCTCCGGGACGAGGCCTACATGTGGATCTACACCGGCACCCCCACCCCCTGAGGGGTCCTCACCCCGAGGGCGAGGCGGCGCCGTCGCGGCGGGGGTCGCCGGCGGCACCGAGGCCGGGGACGACCAGGTGGGCGCCCCCGAAGTAGACGCTGCGGTCGGGCCACCGGTTGACCGGGCCCAGGGCGGCCAGCGCGTCGAGGGCCCCGGACCCGAAGCCGGGCTCGACCTCGACGTGGTCGACGTCCCAGTGGGCCCGGGGGGCCTCCACCGCGGCCCGGGGGTCGAGGCCGTGGACCAGCACGTTCACCAGCACCTGGGTCACGGCCGAGCGGATGCGCTTGCTGCCCCCGCTGCCCACCACCACCTCGGTGGCCCCGTCGGGCCCGACGACCACGGTGGGGGCCATCATCGAGGCCACCCGCAGGCCCGGGGGCGAGGCGTGGAAGCCGTCGGGGTGGAGGTCGTCCTCGCCCAGGATGTTGTTGGTGAGGATGCCGGTGCCGGGGATCACGTCGCCCGAGCACTCGCCGTTGGAGGTGGTCATGGCGGCCGCCCCGCCCTCGCCGTCCCACACGCTGACGTGCGTGGTGCCCCGGGCCGAGCCCCGCCGCCCCGGCCGCAGGATCGACGGGTCCGCCGGGTCCGCCGGGCGGACGGGGTCGGCGCCGGCCAGGATGGCCCGGCGGTGGCGGTCGACCTCGGCGGCCACCGCCACCAGGGCGGCCGGGCCCCGGGGGTCGTCGGGCCCGAGGTCGAGGCCGTCCAGGCGGGCCAGGGCGGCGGCGATGAGCGTGCCCCCGAACGACGGGGCCGGGTTGGTCAGCACCCGCCGGCCCTGCCAGTGCAGCGCCAACGGGTCCCGCTCCACCACCCGGTAGGCGGCCAGGTCCCCGGCCGTCACCAGCCCGTCGGCCGCGGTCACGGCCAGCAGGGCGGCGGCCAGCGGGCCGCCCGAGAAGCGCACGTCGCCGCCCCGGCCCAGCTCGGCCAGCACCTCGGCCAGGCCCGGGTTGCGCAGGCGGTCGCCCACGGCCACCAGGCGGCCGCCGGGGGCGAACAGGGCCCGGCCCTCCGGGGTGCGCAGCAGGATGCGCTCCAGCAGCGAGACGATCCCGGCCTGCCGGGGGAGCAGGTCCACCCCGTCCCGGGCCAGGCGCAACGCCGGGGCCACCACCGTGCCCAGGTCGACCCGCCCGAAGCGCCGGTGCACGTGCAGGTAGCCGGGCAGGCCCCCGGGCACGGCGATGGAGCCGGGCCCGCAGTGGAAGGCCTGGGTGGCCACCTCGAAGTTCACCACCACCTCGTCGAAGTGGGGCACCGGGGGTGAGGCCAGGCCCAGGCCGGGCGTGTCCACGAAGAAGTCGACCAGCACCTCCTCCCCGGCCGCGGTGCGGGCCAGGCAGAACCCGCCGCCGGCCAGGCTGGTCAACGCCGGCTCGGCCACCGTCCCGGCGAACCCGGCGGCCACCACGGCGTCGAAGGCGTTGCCGCCGGCGTCCAGCACCTCGTGGGCCGCGGCCACCACCGCCGGGTGCCCGGCGGCCACCAGGGGCCGCTCCCGCCCGGGCGGCGAGGGCGGGTCGGCGATCACGCGGGCGTTCCTACCACGGCCGAACCGGCTCCCTGCCGACGCTGGCCGTGCCGGGCACCGCTCGCGACGGTGCCCGGGCCGGAGCCCGGGCACCCCCGTCGAACCAGGACCGGTGCGGGATCAGCCGCCCAGGGCCTTGAGGGTGAGCATCATCTCGTCGGTGAGGTTGGCGGGCACCGAGTAGCCGTCCTCGGAGCGGATGTCCTCGAAGTGGTCGCGGACGTCCTCCACCGACAGGCCCTCGGCCCCGGTCCAGCCCGGGGTGACGCCGGTGAAGACCCGGGCCACGTGGCCGCCGCCGCACGAGTAGACCTCGCCGCTGACCGGGCAGTCCTCGTGGGCCAGCCAGGCCACCACCGGGGTGACGAGCTCGGGGGCGAGCTTGTCGGCCATGGCGCCGAGCAGCTCCTCGGTCATGCGGGTCTTGGCCACCGGGGCGATGGCGTTGGCCTTGATGTTGTTCTTGGCCCCCTCGACGGCCAGCACCCGGGTGAAGCCGACCAGGCCGGCCTTGGCCGCGCCGTAGTTGGTCTGGCCGAAGTTGCCGAACAGGCCGGCCCCCGACGAGGTGCTGACGATCCGGCCGTAGCTCTGCTCCCGCATGTGGCCCCAGGCGGCCTGGGTGACGTAGAAGGCGCCCTTGAGGTGCACGTCGATGACGGGCTCCAGCTTCTCGGCGTCCATGTTCTTGAACGCCGCGTCGCGCAGGATGCCGGCGTTGTTGATGACGATGTCGACCCGCTCGAAGGTGTCGAGGGCGGTCTGGACGATGGACTGGCCGCCCTCCGGGGTGGCCACCGAGTCGTAGTTGGCCACGGCCTCGCCGCCGGCGGCCTTGATCGCGTCCACCACCTGCTGGGCCGCGGTGTGCGAGCCGCCCTCCCCGTCGACCGAGCCGCCCAGGTCGTTGACCACGACCAGGGCTCCTCGCTTGGCCAGCTCCAGGGCGTGGGAGCGGCCGAGGCCGCCACCGGCACCGGTGATGATCGCGACCTTGCCGTCGTACCCGAGATCAGCCATTGCGTGGGCTCCGTTCGTCCGTGTCCGTGGATGGCGTGGGTGACGCTACCGACGGGCCTCAGGACGAAGGAAACCGGCTCAGCGGCTGCGCAGCTTGGCCAGCAGGCGGAGCATCTCCAGGTACAGCCAGACCAGGGTGACGGTCAGGCTGAGGGCCGCGAACCACTCCATGTGCCGGGGGGCGCCGGCCCGCTCGGCCCGGTCGACGAAGTCGAAGTCCAGGGTCAGGTTGAGGGCGGCGATGACCACCACCACCACGCTGAAGCCGATGCCGATGATCCCGTTGTCGTGGATGAAGGGGACGTCGGCCCCGAACAGGCCCACGATGAAGGTGGCCAGGTAGATGAGGAAGACGGCCCCGGTGGCGGCGATGACGCCGAGGCGGAACCGGGGGGTGACCCGGATCCGGCCGGTGGCGTACAGCACCAGCATCATGGCGAACACGCCGATGGTGAGGCCCACGGCCTGGAGCACGATGCCCTCGTACTGGGCTTCGTAGACCTGGGAGACGGCCCCCACCACCAGGCCCTCGGCCACCGCGTAGAGGGGAGCGGTGATGCGGGCGATGCGGGGGACGAAGAAGGTGACCAGGGCCAGGGCCAGGGCGCCGATCATGGCCCCGAAGATCCAGAACGGGATCTCGGCCGAGCGGACGATGCGGTCGTCGACCTCGACGGCCGGGGTGACGGCGTTCCACCCCACCACGCCGGTGACGCAGATGATGGCCAGCAGCACGGCGGTGGCCGAGGCCACGCCGCCCCGCCGCAGGGTGGGCTCGGCCGTGGGACCGGCCGGGGGCCACGGGGAGACGGGGTCGTCCGACGGAGGGATGGCCGGCCCGCTCGGCCCGCCGGGCCGGGCGCCCCAGCCGGGCTGGGTGGCCGCCGGCGGCCCCGACCGGAAGCCGAACTTGTCCTCGCGCAGCATCGGGTTGCTCATGGTGGCCAGTCTGCCCCTGGCGCGACCCCGATCCGACATCATCGGGCGGAGTGGGTCAGCCGGCGAGGCCGAGGACGTCCTGGGCGTGGGCCTTGAGGCGCTTGTAGTCGACCTTGCCGTTGGGGGCCCGGCCGATGGTGTCGACCACCAGCAGGCGCTTGGGGGCCTTGTAGGAGGCGAGCCTGGCCTTCACGTGGGCGATGACGTCGGCCTCGTCCAGCTCGGCGTCCGGGACCAGCTCGACCAGCCCGGTGATGGCCTCGCCGAACTTCTCGTCGGGCACCCCCACGGCCACCGCGTCCGCCACCGACGGGTGGAGCTTGAGGGCCTCCTCCACCTCCTCGGGGAAGACCTTCTCGCCGCCGGTGTTGATGACCTGGTTGCCGCGCCCGAGCAGGATCAGCGAGCCGTCGGCGGCGACCTTGGCCATGTCGCCGGGGAACGAGTACATGACGCCGTCGATCTCCCGGAACACCGTCGCGGTCTTCTCGGCGTCCTTGTAGTAGCCGATCGGCACGTTGCCGGACGCGGCGAGCATCCCCACCTCGTCGGAGCCGGGCACGACCTCGCGCCCGTCGTCGGTGAAGACCTTCGTCGTCGGGTTGCGCACGAACAGCGCCGTCGTCGCCGCGGTGCCGTGCGTCGTGACCTGCGTGGCCATCGCGCCCTCGCTCGAGTTCATGATGTCGTTGAGGGCGACGTTGGGCATGCGGTCGAGCAGCGACTGCTTGACCTCGGCCGACCACATGGCGCCGGAGGAGTAGATCCGCTGCAGGCTCGTGACGTCGTAGGGCCGGCCGGTCGCCGCCTGCTCGTCGATGGCCCGCACGATGGGCTTGGAGAACACGTCGCCGACGAT
>DASQKY010000045.1 GCA_035630295.1 Acidimicrobiales bacterium
AACCGCTCTGCCGCGGTCTTGCGGCCGGGCAGCACGGGGATGGCCAGGACATTGACCATGAAGTCGGCGTACACGTCGTGCAGGATCCGCTCGGCGTAGCCGTTCGAGTCCGCCGCCGTGGCGTGGGCGGTGTGGCCCTCCTGCCAGAGGAACTCCGTGGTGCGCAGGAACAGACGGGGCCGGAGCTCGTAGCGGGTGACGTTGTTCCAGAGGTTGAGGAGCAGCGGCAGATCGCGGTAGCTCTGGATCCACTTGCCCATGTACTCGCCGATCACGGTCTCGCTGGTGGGCCGCACGACGAGGGGCTCCTCGAGCTCCTTGCCCCCAGCGTGGGTGACGACGGCCAGCTCGGGGCTGAAGCCCTCCACGTGCTCCGCCTCCCGGGTGAGGTAGCTCTCCGGGATGAACAGCGGGAAGTAGCAGTTGTCGGCGCCGGCCGCCTTGATGCGGACGTCCTCCTCGGCCTGCATGCGCTCCCACAGCCCGTACCCGTAAGGCCGGATGACCATCGTGCCCCGGGCCGGGCCGTTGTCGGCCAGCTCGGCCTTCGCGACCACGTCCTGGTACCAGCGGGGGAAGTCGTCGGCCTGGGGGGTGAGGACGGGGGCCTTTGCCATGGCCGCCGATGGTAGGGCCCGGTCCCGCCCGCCCCTGCCCGGGTGGCGCCGCCGGGACCCCCGGGGGCCGTCGGACAGAGCCGATCAGGGGTACACGTGTTCGCTGGGGCGCAGTAGGCTGGGCCCCGTGGACGCCCCCGGCCTGCCGTTCCAACCGTCGCTCCTGGCCGACGGGCCGCTGGGCCCGGAGGTCGACTTCTCCTCGGCCCGGCGGGTCGAGCTGGGCCGGGGGGCGTGGGTCGACCTGGTGCCGGGGTGGCTGTCGGGGGCCGACACGCTGTTCACCTCGCTGCTGCGCTCGGTGTCCTGGCAGCAGCGCCAGGTCCCCATGTACGGGCGCATGGTCACCGAGCCCCGCCTCCACGCCTGGTGGGGTGACGAGGACGGCCCCCCGGCCGAGCGCCTGGCCCGGGCCCCCGAGGCCCTGCGCGGCCTGGTCGCCCCCCTCGACACGCGCTACCACCGGGGCTTCGACGCCATCGGCCTCAACCTGTACCGGACCGGGCGCGACTCGGTGGCCTGGCACGGCGACCGCTACGAGCGCACCCGGGCCGTCACCACCGTGGCCGTGCTGTCCCTGGGCTCGCCCCGCCGCTTCCTGCTCCGCCCGGCCGGAGGGGGGCGCAGCCGCAGCGTCGAGATGTTCTCCGGCGACCTGCTGGTCATGGGGGGCACCTGCCAGCGGACCTGGCAGCACTGCGTCCCCAAGGTGGCCCGGGCCGGGCCCCGCATGAGCGCCACCTTCCGGCGCCGGGTGCGCCCGTCCGGGTGATGCCCGGCAGCGGCGGTGCCGGTCGGCCACACTCGGGCGGTGGCCGCCCCCGACCCCACCCTCCCCTCCGCCGACGACCGCGCCCTCCGCGACGCCCGCCGAGCCCGCTACCGGGAGGCGGCCTACGACGCCGAGCGCCAGACCGGCGACCGGGAGCGGACCGACGACCAGACCCGCCGCAACGTCGTGGCCCGGGTGGCCATCATCGTGGCCGGCTCCATCGTCACCCTCGGCGGCCTGGGCATGCTGGTCCTGCCGGGGCCCGGCATCGTGGTGGTCGTCGCCGGCCTGGGCATCCTGGCCACCGAGGTGAGCTGGGCCGAGCGGCTGCTGGCCTACGCCAAGCGGAAGGCCCGCCTCGACCAGGTCACGGCCCAGCGGCCCTGGATCAAGCCGGTGTCGATCGCCGTCACCGCCCTGGCCGTGGCCGTGTCGGTCCTCTACGCCGTCCGCTGGCGCTGAGCCCGCCCCGGCTGGCGGCGACCCCTCAGCAGAGGCCGAGGCGGCGACCCAGGTCGCTCTGGAGGGCGCCGGCCGGGTCGACCCGGCGGCGCACCGCCCGCCACTCCTCCAGCCGGGGGTACATGACCGGCAGCAGCTCGGGCCGCATGCGGGAGTCCTTGGCCAGGTAGAGGCGGCCCCCGTCGGCCGCCACCCGCTGGTCGAGCCGCTCCAGGAAGGCGCCGAGGCCCTCGATGCCGGCCGGGATGTCGACGGCCAGGGTCCACCCGGCGATGGGGAAGGACAGGGGGCCCGGGGTCCCGGGACCGAACCGCTTGAGCACGCCGATCACCGACGGCACCCGGCTGGCGTGGAACTGCTCGGCCACCCAGCGCAGCGTGCCCTCGGCCGCGAAGGGCAGGGCCACCTGCCACTGCACCACGCCCCGGGGCCCGAAGACCCGGTTCCAGTCCTCGGCGCCGTCGAGGGGGTGGAAGAAGCGGCTGACGGTCTGCACCTCGCCCACCCGGCGGCGGGGGGCCCGGCGGAACCACGCCTCGTTCAGGGCCTGGATGCGCCACCGGTTCATGATCCCCGGCGGCAGGGCCGGGGGGACGGCCACCAGGGCCTGGGGGTCGAAGGCCAGGGGGTCCCGCCGCAGCCGGGACGGCAGCTCGTCGACCCGGGCGAAGCGGCCCCGGGTGACGACCGAGCGGCCCACCCGGCCCCGGGCCGGGAGCAGGTCGACCCAGGCCACGGTGTACTCGTAGTCGTCGTCGCCGTCGGCCAGGAGGGCCATGCAGGCGTCCAGGTCGTCGACGCGGTCGGTGTCGACCAGGGCCCGGCTGGTGCCGATGGGCGTGAGCTGCACGGTGGCGTCGAGGATGACGCCGGTCAGCCCCATGCCCCCAGCGGTGGCCCAGAACAGGTCGGGGTCGGCGTCGGGGGTGACCGTGACCGTGCCCTGCGCCGGGGTGGCCAGGGTGATCTCGGTGACGTGCCGGCACCACGACCCGGCCCGGTGGTGGTTCTTGCCGTGGATGTCCGAGGCGATGGCCCCGCCCACGGTGACGTGGCGCGTGCCCGGCGTGACGGGCACGAACCAGCCCCGGGGCACGAAGGCCCGCATCAGGGTGTCGAGGCTGGCCCCGGCGGACACCCGGAGGAGGCCGCTGCGCTCGTCGAAGGCCAGCACGTCGCCCAGGTAGGTGGCGTCCAGCACCACGCCGCCGGCGTTCTGGGCGGCGTCGCCGTAGCTGCGGCCCAGGCCCCGGGCCACCACGCCCCGGGCCGGGGGGTGGGCGACCGCGGTGGTCGCCTCCTCCCGGGTCACGGGGCGGGCCACGGCGGCGGCGGTGGGGGCGGTGCGGCCCCAGCCGGTCAGCTCCCGGCGCCCGGTGCCGGCCGGGACCGGCGCGGCCTCCCCCTGGTCCAGGCCGGTCACGCGGCCAGCACCCCGACCCCGAAGAGCAGGGCCCACACGCCCCCGGCCACCAGCAGCATGCGGTCGCGCAGCACCAGCTCCTCGGGGGCGCCCCCCTCCCCGGCGTCGAGGAGCTGGGCGTAGCGCAGGATGGCGGCGGTGAAGGGCACGATCGACATCTGGTACCACGGCACGGTCATGTCGGTCAGCTCGGCCCGCTCGAAGGCCCACAGGCAGTAGGCCACCAGGACCACGCCCGAGCTGACCGACCGCAGGTGGGCCAGGAAGCCGGGGGTGTAGCCGTCCAGCACCTTGCGGTGGGAGCCGGCGTCGTCGCCCAGGCTCACCACCTCGGCGTTGCGCTTGCCCACCGCCATCAGGAGCGACCCGAACGAGGTGACGATGAAGAACCAGTCGGAGATGGGCACATCGGCGGCCACCGCGCCGGCCACCGCCCGCAGGACGAAGCCCGAGGCCAGGGCCACGACGTCCACCACCACCAGGTGCTTGAACACCTTGGAGTACGACGTGGTCAGGGCCACATAGGCCACCACCACCAGGGCCAGGGGCCACCGGACGGCCAGCCCCACCCCCACGCCGGCCACGGCCAAGATCCCGGCGGCGGCCAGGGCCACCGGCGCCGGCAGCTGGCCGGCGGCGATGGGGCGGTGACGCTTGGTGGCGTGGCGCCGGTCGGCCTCCACGTCGCCGACGTCGTTGAGCAGGTAGGTGGCGCTGGCGGCCAGGCAGAAGGCCACGAAGGCGGCCGCGGTGGCCAGGGCGTCGTCGGCCGAGCCCAGCACCCCGGCCGCTCCGGGGGCCGCCACCACCAGCAGGTTCTTGACCCACTGCTTGGGCCGGCAGGCCACCAGGAGGGCGACCGGGAGGCTGCGGTGGCGGACCGGGACGGCGGGGCCCGCCACCCCGCCTCGGGTCACCGCGCCGCCAGCCGTCGCCACACCGGGCGGGGCAGCAGGCGCAGCACCCCGAAGACGGCCCGCAGGACGGCGGGCGACCACACCGTCTCCCGCCCCTTGCGCAGGCCGGCCACGATGTCGGCGGCCACCGCCTCGGGGGTGGTGGAGAAGGGGGCGGGGTCCATGCCCTCGGTCATGCGGGTGGTCACGAAGCCGGGCCGCACCACCATCACCCGGGCCCCCGAGCCGTGCAGGGAGTCGCCCAGCCCCTGGGCGAAGGCGTCCACGCCGGCCTTGGTCGAGCCGTAGACGTAGTTGTCGCTCCGGCCCCGCACCCCGGCCACCGAGGACAGCGCCACCAGGGTGCCGTGGCCCTGGGCCCGCAGGCGGTCGGCCACCACCAGCCCGGCCGACACCGCCCCGGTGTAGTTCACGCCCGCGGCCTGGACGGCGGCGCCGGGGTCCCGGTCGAAGGTGTCCTGGTCGCCCAGGACCCCGAAGGCCAGCAGCACGACGTCGACGTCGCCGCCGTCGAACACGGCCCCGATGGCCTTCTCGTGGGTGTCGGGGGCGGCGGCGTCGAAGGTCACCACCTCGACCTCGGCCCCGGTGGCGGCGATGTCCTCGGCCGCCTCGTCCAGGCGGGGCGAGGGGCGCCCGGCCAGCACCACCCGCCGGCACCGGTCGCCGACCAGGAGGTGGACCGTGGCCCGGGCGATGTCGGACGCCCCGCCCAGGACCAGGACGGACTGGACCCCCCCGGTGCTGTCACGCATGGGGGCCGGAGGTGGGACGGGGGTGCACGGGCCCGACGATAGTTGTCCGCCCCCCGGCGCCACGAGAGTCACAGCACCCGACGGCGATCTCGCCGCCCCGGATCCCGCCGTCAGCCGTCGATGTGCTTCTTGATGAGCTCGACCCGCTGCTCGCTGGCGTTGACGTCGTCGCCCTGCTCCCGCAGCAGGCGGGCCCGGTCCCGCTCGGCCTCGCGGGTCGCCACCGTGGTGTCGGCCCGCTCCAGGGCGGCCTCCACCCCGTGCTCGGTGATGAACTCGGCCCAGTCGACCAGGGCCTCCACCATGTCGGCCTCGGGCACCACGGCCACGTTGCGGCCCTTGACGAACAGGTGGCCCCGCTTGTTGCCGGCGGCGATGCCGATGTCGGCGTCCCGGGCCTCCCCGGGGCCGTTGACCACGCAGCCCATGACCGCCACCTGCAGGGGGATCTCCTTGTCGGCGAAGGCGTCCTGGGCCCGCCGGGCCACGTCGATGACGTCGATCTCGGCCCGCCCGCAGCTGGGGCAGGCGATGAGGTCCACGTTGGTGCGCTCCCGCAGGCCCAGGATCTCCAGCAGCAGGCGCCCGGCCCGGGCCTCCTCGACGGGGTCGGCGGTGAGCGAGTAGCGGATGGTGTCGCCGATGCCCTCGGCCAGCAGGGCCCCGATGCCGGCGGTGGACTTCACCAGCCCCCCGGGCAGCGGGCCGGCCTCGGTGACGCCCAGGTGCAGGGGGGCGTCGGTCTCCTCCGAGAGCAGGCGGTAGGCGTCGATCATGAGCGGCACGCTGGAGGCCTTGACCGAGATCTTGACGTCGTGGAAGTCGACGTCCTCGAAGTGCGCCATCTCGATCTTGGCCGACTCGACCATGGCCTCGGGGGTGACGGTGCCGCCGTGCTTCTCGTACAGCGCCGGGTCGAGCGAGCCGCCGTTCACCCCGATGCGGATGGGCACCCCCCGGTCGCGGGCCTCCGACGCCACCGCCTTGATGTGCTCGGGCCGGCGGATGTTGCCGGGGTTGAGGCGGAGGCAGGCCACCCCCGCCTCCAGGGCGGCCAGGCCCATGCGGTGGTTGTGGTGGATGTCGGCCACCAGCGGGACCGGCGAGCGGGGCACGATGCGGGCCAGGCCGGCGGCGGCCTCGGCGTCGTTGCAGGTGCAGCGCACGATGTCGGCCCCGGCCGCGGCCAGGGCGTAGATCTGCTGGAGGGTGCCGTCGACGTCGGCCGTCTTGGTGGTGGTCATCGACTGGACCGACACCGGGGCGCCGGCGCCCACGGTCACCGGGCTACTGGGGTGGGCCAGGGTGACGGACCGGGTGGGGCGGCGGTCCGCGGTGCTGCGGACCTCCATCAGTTCACCGTCAAGGGGCTGGCGATGTCGAGGTACAGGGTGGAGGCGAACAGCAGGGCCAGGGCCCCCACCACCGCGTAGGTCATGGGTAGCAACCGGCCCACGTCGGCGAAGTAGCGCTGGGACAGGTGCCGGCGCCGCTCCTGGAACCGCTCGTAGACGGCGATGGCCACGTGGCCCCCGTCGAAGGGCAGCATGGGCAGCAGGTTGAACAGCCCGATGAACACGTTCATGAGGGCGAAGAGCAGGAGGACCCCGGCCACGCCACCGGTGTCGCCCAGGCCCACCCCGAGGCGGAACACGCCCAGCAGGGACAGCAGGCGGTTCTCCTCGGAGCTCTCGGGCTCGTCGGCCGACGACGCCGCCGACGGCCGCACTGGCCGGTCGGGCTCGTCGACCGCCGCCGGCTCGTCCCGGGCGTTGGCCACCTGGCTGCCGAAGTCGGACAGGCGGGACGGGGAGAACACCCGGGCCAGGCCGACCGTCGACTCCCTGGTGATGTTGCCGAACTCCCGGAACGTGGCCGGCACCGCGGCCAGCACGCCCAGGCGCTCCTCGGGCACGGTCTGGCCCACGCCCAGGAAGCCCACCGCGGGGTCGGCCTCGTGGGGGGCCAGGGTGGCCGTGGTCTCGAAGGTGCGGCCGTCGCGCTCGACGGTGAGGGCCACCTCGTCGCCGGGCCGGTCGTACACCACCTCCCGGAGCGACTCGAAGGTGGGGGTGGGCCGGCCGTCGAGGGCCACCACGTCGTCGCCGTCGCGCAGGCCGGCGGCGAAGGCCGGGGTGCCCTGCTCCACGCCCTCCACCCGCCACTGGTCCTCGTCGGGGGTCAGGGTGCCGGCGGGCAGGCCCACGCCGGCCAGGAGGATGAAGATCAGGCCCAGGGCCAGCAGGAAGTGCACCGTGGAGCCGGCCACGGCCACGCCGATGCGGGCCCAGAACGGCTTCTGGCGGTAGGTCAGGGCCTCATCGGCGGGGTCGACCTCCTCGATGTTGTGCATGCCCACGATCTTCACGTAGGCCCCGGCCGGGACCAGCTTGAGCCCGTACTCGGTCTCGCCCCGCTGGATCGACCACACCCGGGGGCCGAAGCCCAGGAAGAACTCGGTGACCTTCATGCCGGCCCGCTTGGCCATCACGAAGTGGCCCAGCTCGTGGAGGGTGATCATCACCACGATGCCCAGCACCATGACCAGGCCCCAGGCCCCGGTGGTGGCGGTCAGCAGGACCAGGAGGCCGAGCACCACGCCGAGCCGGGCCCACTGGCCGGCGGTCATGGACGGGGCGGGGCCCGGGTCGTCCGGGGCCGAGCCCTCCGAGGCCGGGCCCTCCGGGGGGGCCTCGACGGGGGTGGGGGGATGCTGGTCGATGGACACCGTGGCTCCTGGCTGTCGCCCTAGGCCCGCTCCGAGACCAGCCGGCGGGCCACCTCGCGGGCCCGCCGATCGACCTCGATCACGTCCTCGGCGCTGTCGGGACGCCCCCCATCATGCCGGGAAAGCGCGTCATCGAGGACCTCGGGGATGTCGACCCACCGGATGGCGCCGTCCAGGAAGGCCTGGACCGCCACCTCGTTGGCGGCGTTGAGCCAGGCCGGCGCCCCCCCGCCGGCCCGGCCGGCGGCGTAGGCCAGGCCCAGGCACGGGAACGCCTCGGTGTCGGGCTCCTCGAAGTCCAGGCGCCGCAGCTCGGTCCAGTCGATGCGGCCGAAGGGGGCGGCCAGCCGGTCGGGGAAGGCCAGGGCGTAGCCGATGGGCAGGCGCATGTCGGGCAGGGAGAGCTGGGCCACGGTGGCCCCGTCGGTGAACTCCACCATGGAGTGCACGATCGACTGGGGGTGGACCACCACCTCGATGTGGTCGTAGGCCACGTCGAAGAGCTCGTGGGCCTCGATGACCTCCAGGCCCTTGTTCATCAGGGTGGACGAGTCGACGGTGATCTTGGGGCCCATCGACCACGTGGGGTGGGCCAAGGCATCGTCCACGGTGACGTCGGCCAGCTCGGCCCGGGTCCGACCCCGGAACGGGCCCCCGCTGGCCGTCAGCACCACCCGGGCCACCCGGTCGGGGCCGTCGGCCTCGCCGCTGCGCAGGCACATGTGCACCGCGCAGTGCTCGCTGTCGACGGGCACCAGCTCGGCCCCGGGGGTGTGGCGGACCTGGCGCACCACCGGGCCGCCGGCGATGAGCGACTCCTTGTTGGCCAGGGCCAGGCGCCGGCCAGCCGCCAGGGTGGACAGGGTGACGTGCAGCCCGGCGAACCCGACCACGCCGTTGACGCACACGTCGGCCTCGGCCCCCAGGCTGGCCAGCCCGTCGGTGCCGGCCCTGACGTCCACCCCGGGCAGGGCGGCCGCCACCTCCGGGGCCCGGGCCTCCTCGGCCACCGCCACCACCCGGGCCCCGGTGCGCCGGGCCTGGTCGACCAGCAGGTCGAGGCGGCCGCCCCCGGCCCCCAGGGCCACCACCCGGTAGCGGTCGGGTTCGGCCGCCACCACGTCGAGGGTCTGGGTGCCGATCGACCCGGTCGAGCCGGCGACGGCCACCGTCACGGTCCCGCCGTCGGCGGCCATGGGGACGGGCCCGCTCAGCCGAGGGCGCCGATGCCGAACAGCACGGCGCCGAAGTACACGGCGGGCAGCACGAACAGCAGGCCGTCGAAGCGATCGAGGGCGCCCCCGTGCTCGGGCAGGAGCGAGCCCATGTCCTTCACGCCCAGGTCGCGCTTGACCAGGGACTGGCACAGGTCGCCGAGCGGGGCGGCCAGGGCGGCCAGGAGGCCCACGGACAGGGCGTCTACCGGGTCGTCGAAGGGGGCCAGGCCGAACAGCCCGACCAGGAGCATGGCGAACAGCGACAGCAGCACGCCGCCCACCAGGCCCTCGACGGTCTTGTTGGGGCTGGCGTCCGACAGCGGCTTGGAGCCCATGGTGCGGCCGATGGCCAGTCCGCCCACGTCGTAGCCCACGGCGGCGATGACGGCCGCGATCAGCATGCCGGTGCCGTCCGGCTGGGCCAGGAGCAGGGCCGCGAACGACCCCAGGCCGCCGATCCAGGCCACGCCGGCCAGGGTGACCCCCACGCTCTCCACCACTCGGGCGTCGCCGTCGGCGCCGACCAGGTGCCAGCCCAGGGCCGCGACCACGGTCACGAAGGCCAGCAGCGGGTAGGCGTCGACGCCCTTCCAGTAGACGGCCAGCGGGTAGGCCGCGGTGGCCACGATGCCCAGCAGCACCGCGGGCCGGTAGCCGGCCCGCAGCACCGCCTTCTGGTACTCGACCACGCAGAGGACGAGGATCACGGTGACCAGCAGCGTGGCCACCGCCCCGCCCAGGCTGAGCAGCACCAGGGCCACCAGGGCGGCGCCGAGGCCCACGGCCACGGCCACGGCGATGTTGCGCCCGGAGCCACCGGGCCCACCGGCGCCCACCGGCTCCGGGGCGGGCCGGGCCGGCGGCAGGCGATGCTCGTCGCGACCGGCCGGGACCGGGGCGGGCTCGTCCTCGGCCAGCTCGTCGAAGTCGTAGACGTCGTCGTGGTGGGGCCGCTCGTCGTCGAGGGCGCCGACCCGGACGTCATCCCCCTCGGTCAGGTCGTCGAAGCCCTCGGAGCCCCACCGGCCGTCGTGGCCCCGCCACACCGGGCTCGACCCGGTGGCCGGTCCGGCATCGGGCCCCTCCCCGGCCAGGACCCGGGGCAGCTCGCCGGTGCCGGGCTCGGTCCAGTGGGGCAGCTCGACCTGGCCCGACGGCTCGTCGGCGAAGTCGAACACGGTGCCCGGCTCCTCGGCCCAGCCGCCGTCAGGGGCGAACAGGGGGGACCTGGTGTCGTCGTCGTCGCCGTCGGGGCGGTCGTCGGCTCCGGCACCGGCCGGCTCGTCGCCGGCCGCGACCACGTCGGTCCCCTCGGCCTCGCCGGGATCGACGGGATCGACGGGGTCCGCCGGGTCGAGGTCCACGGGGGCGGCGTCGTCGTCGAGGCCCGCAGGATCGGGGTCGACGGGGTCGACGGGGTCGACGGGGTCAGCACCCTCGTCGTCGGGGGCGGCCCAGGCCGTCACCAACGGGTCGGGCTCGCCCTCGGCCGGGGCGTCGTCGCTCGCGGCCCAGGGGGCGGGGGCGAGGGGGGCGGCCGGCTCGGGCTCGCTCCCCCGCCGGCCGAAGAACCGCCGGCTCTTCCGGGGCTCGGCGGGGGGCTCGTCGTCGGGCCCGAAGGCGGTCGCCCCCTCGTCGGCGTCGTCGCCGCCGGCAGCCGGGGGACCGGCGGCCGGGGGGGCCGGGGCCGGGCCCTCGTCGCCGGTCGTCGCCGCCGGGGCCTCGTCGGCCCAGCGCACGGCACCGGTGGGCTCGTCCCAGCTGCCGTCCCAGGGATCGTCCTCGCCCACGAAGTCGTCGGCCCAGGCCAGCGCCCCCTCGGGCTCGGAGCCGGGCTCGGCCGGGCCGGCCGCCGCCTCGACGGCCGGCGTGGCCCCCGTCTCGCCCCGGGTCCAGGCGGCCACGTCCTCGTGGTCGGCGTCGCCCCAGTCGCCGCTCTCGCCCCAGGTGGTCTCGGCCGGCCACGGGTCGTCAGCCGGCTGCTCCTCGACCGGGGCGTCGTCCCAGGCCGGCGTGGGCCGGGGGTCGAAGCGGACGCCCTTGGCCGGCCGCACCGAGGCGGCCTCGGCCGGATCGGCGCTGGCGTCGAGGGGGAAGCGCAGGGCCGGCTTGGGCGAGCCGGCCGGCGGCCGGGCCGGGCGGTCGCCGTAGCGGGGCAGGTCGCTGCCCCGGCGGGCGGCCACGTCACCCCGCTCGATCGCCTCGGCGGCCTCCTCCGGACCGATGATGCGAACCCCCTCGGCCGGATCCCCGGGTCGGGCATCCTCGCGCCTGCGGTCGTCGGCCATCGGTCTCCTTCTGTCGTGCCACCGGACGGGACGCTGCCGGGCGGGCCGGCCGTCCCTCAGTCCTCCAGCAGCTCGGTCTCTTTCTGGGCCAGGGCCTCGTCGATCTGCGCCTCGGTGGCGCGGGTCAGGCCGTCGATGTCCTTCTCGGCCCGGGCCAGGTCGTCCTCGGACAGCTCGCCGTCCTTGGTCATGCTCTCCAGCTCGGACCGGGCGGTGCGGCGCACGTTGCGCACCGACACCCGGTTGTCCTCGGCCATCTGCTTCACCATCCGCACCAGCTCCTTGCGCCGGTCGCCGGTGAGGGGCGGGAAGGTGAGGCGGATGACGGTGCCGTCGGTGCTCGGGTTGAGGCCCAGGTCCGAGTGGCGGATGGCCTTCTCGACCGCCGGCACGGAACCCTTGTCGTAGGGCGAGACGACCAGCATGCGGGCCTCCGGCACCGAGATGTTGGCCATCTGCTGCAGGGGCACCTCGGAGCCGTAGTAGTCCACCACCAGCTTCTCGATCAGGGCGGGGGCCGCCCGGCCGGTGCGGATGGTGGCGAACTCGTGGCGGGCGTGGGTGACGGCCTTGGCCATCTTCTCGCGGGCCTCGTCGAGGACCAGGGCGACGATCTCCTCCTCGCTCACCGGACCAGCGTACCGACTCCCTCGTCACCGTCGAGGACACGCCGCAGGTTCCCGGGGCGGGTCACGTCGAAGACGACGATGGGCAGGTCGTTGTCCATGCAGAAGGTGATGGAGGTGGGGTCCATGACGTTGAGGCCCTGGTTCAGCACGTCCATGTAGCTGACCTCCCGGAGCTTGGTGGCCCCGGGGTCGAGCTTGGGATCGGCCGTGTACACGCCGTCGACGCCGGAGTGGGTGCCCTTGAGCACCGCCTGGGCCTCGATCTCGGCCGCCCGCAGGGCGGCCGGGGTGTCGGTGGTGAAGAAGGGGCTGCCCAGCCCGCCGGCCAGGATCACCACCCGGCCCTTCTCCAGGTGCCGGATGGCCCGACGGCGGATGTAGGGCTCGGCGATCTGGGCCATGTGCACCGCGGACTGCACCCGGGTGGGTTGGCCCAGCTGCTCCAGCACGTCCTGGAGGCCGAGGGCGTTGATGACGGTGGCCAGCATGCCCATCTGGTCGGCCTGGGCCCGGTCCATGCCCGCCCCGGCGCCGGTCATGCCCCGCCAGATGTTGCCCCCCCCGACGACCACGGCCACGTCCACGCCGCGGGTCCGCACGCCGACGATCTCCTCGGCCAGCATCCGGACCACGGACCCGTCGATGCCGTAGCCCTGGTCGCCGGCGAAGGCCTCGCCGGAGAGCTTGAGCACGACACGGGACCAGCGAGGGTCGGCCACGGCGGTGGGTCCCGGGCTCAGGAGCCGACGACGACCTGGGCGAAGCGGACCACGTCGGCCCCGCCCAGCAGCGCCTTCACGGTGACCTTCTCGTCCTTGACGAAGCTCTGCTCCAACAGGACCCGGTCCTTGAACCAGCCGGTGAGGCGGCCCTCGACGATCTTGCCCAGGGCGGCCTCGGGCTTGCCCTCGGCCCGGGTGATGGACTCGAGGGTGGCCCGCTCCTCGGCC
Organism: Acidimicrobiales bacterium; assembly: GCA_035630295.1. Classification (NCBI taxonomy): domain Bacteria; kingdom Bacillati; phylum Actinomycetota; class Acidimicrobiia; order Acidimicrobiales; species Acidimicrobiales bacterium. Next base: position 12,759 of record DASQKY010000045.1, read on the forward strand.
ACCTCGGCCTCCGCCACCTCCTGGCGGCGCACCGCGGTGGGCTTGGTGAAGGCGATGTGGACGGCCACGTCGTGGGCCACCTCGGGGGTGCCCCCGTCCAGCTCGACGATGACGCCGTTGACGCCCCGGCCGTCCTGGCGGTGGACGTAGGAGTCGATCACGTGGCCCTCGGGGGCCTCGACCCGGACGACCTGGCCCAGCTCGATGTTCTCCTTGAGCACGATCTTGAGGTCGTCGATGGCCTCGGTCTTCTGGGCCGCCGCCTCCTCGCCGCCCGCCACCACCAGGGTGGCGATGTCCTGCACCAGGTCGGTGAACTGGTCGGACTTGGCCACGAAGTCGGTCTCGCACTTGAGCTCGACGATGGCGGCCACGTTGCCGTCCTGGGCCACGGCCACGGTGCCCTGGCTGTTGTCGCGGTCGGACCGGCCGGCCGCCTTGGCCAGGCCCTTCTCCCGCAGCCACTTGGCCGCGGCCTCGGCGTCGCCCCCGTTCTCGGTGAGCGCCTTCTTGGCGTCCATCATCCCGGCGCCGGTGGACTGGCGCAGGGCCTGGACGTCCTTGGCGGTGAACTCGGCCATGGCTACGGCTGCTCCGGCGTCGGCTGGGCCTCGGCGGGGTCGAGGCCGTTGGCCGGGGCGGCAGCGTCGCCAGAGGGGACCTCGGCCGCCTCTCCGGACGGGGCGGCGGCCTCGGCGGCCGCCTCGATGGCGCTGGTGTCGGGCGGGGTGCCCGGCGCGTCGGTGGCCTCGGGGGTGTCCGGGACCTCGGTGGCGGGGACCACCTCGGGCGTGGCCGCAGCCTCGGCCGCGGCCTCGGTGGCGCTGGTGTCGGGCGGGGTGCCGGGGCCGTCGGTGGCCTCGGGCGTCTCGGCCGGGGCGCTGGAGGCCAGGCGGGCCTCGCGCTCGGCGGCCTGGGCCGCGGCTTGGCGGCGGGCCTCGGCCTGCTCGGCGGCCACGCGCTGCTCCTCGTCGACCGAGCGCACGACCGGGGCCGGGCCACCACCACGGCGGGAGGCCATCAGGCGACCCTCCTCGACGGCGTCGGCGATGATGCGGCACATCAGGGTGCCGGAGCGGATGGCGTCGTCGTTGCCGGGGATGACGTACTGGATGACGTCGGGATCGCAGTTGGTGTCGACCACGGCCACCAGCGGGAGGCCGAGCTTGTTGGCCTCGGTGACGGCGATGTGCTCCTTCTTGGTGTCGAGCACGAAGACGGCGTCGGGCAGCTTCTCCATCTGGTGGATGCCGCCCAGGTTGCGCTCCAGCTTGGTCAGCTCGCGGCTGAGGAGGAGGGCCTCCTTCTTGGGCATGGCGTCGAACTCGCCGGAGTCCCGCATGCGGCGGTACTCCTTCATCTTGCCGACCCGCTTGGAGATGGTCTCGAAGTTGGTGAGCATGCCGCCCAGCCAGCGCTGGTTGACGTACGGCATGCCGCACTTCTCGGCGTAGCTCTGGACCGGGTCCTGGGCCTGCTTCTTGGTGCCCACGAAGAGCACGGTGCCGCCGTCCGCGGTCATGTCGCGGATGTAGGTGTAGGCGGCCTCCAGGCGCTGGAGCGTCTGCTTGAGGTCGATGATGTAGATGCCGCCGCGGTCTCCGTGGATGAACCGCTGCATCTTCGGGTTCCAGCGCCGGGTCTGGTGCCCGAAGTGGACACCGGCCTCGATGAGCTGCTTCATGGTCACGACGGGCTGGTCCACGTCGATCTCCTTTCCCAACGGTTGGACGTCACCCGGCCCTGACGCCCGAGGGCGACCGTTGGCGGACCGAGCTGTGAGGTGGTGAGCGGGCCGGGACGAAGTGACCAGGCCGACGGGCGAGTCTAGGCAGCCCGGCCCCGACGACCGCCAGTGGGGCCCGAGCCGCCGCCGCCGCCCCGGCGACCGCCAGCGGGGACCGGGCCGCCGCCACTGCCCCGGCGCCCACCCGACCGGGCCCGGCCCCGTCCAGCGGGACGAGCTGGACCCGGGGCGGTCCGGCCGACCACAGCGAGGCGGGGTCGATGTAGTGGTGGCCCCGACGGGCCCCGACGTGGAGCCGGGCCCCGGCCACGCCGACCACGGTGCCCCGGGAGACGGCCTGGCCGACGGCCACCCGGACCACGGCCAGGTACGAGTACGAGGTGCGCACCCCGTCGGGGTGGGCCGCGGTGACGTGCCGGCTCCCGGCCACCGGCCCGGCGAAGGTGACCGTGCCCCGCCCGGCGGCCCGCACCTCGGTGCCCGGCCCGGTGGCGTACTCGATGCCCCGGTTGCCCGGCAGCCACGGTCGGGGCGGGGGCCGGAACGGGTCGACCACCGGCGCCCGCACCGGCGGCGCGTAGGCCACGCGGTCGTCGCCCCCCGGGGCGGCGGGGGCGACCAGGACGACGGAGGCCACGGCCAGGCGCAGCACCCCGACCGGCCGCCACCGACCGGGGGCGGGGGCCCTCAGGCCCGGGGGTGGGTCTCGGTGTGGACCCGGCGCAGCCGCTCCCGGCTGACGTGGGTGTAGATCTGCGTGGTGGCCAGGTCCTCGTGGCCCAGCAGCTCCTGCACCACCCGCAGGTCGGCCCCGCCGTCGAGCAGGTGGGTGGCGAAGCTGTGCCGCAGGGCGTGGGGGTGGGTGGGCGCCGGGGCCCGCCGGTCCAGGATTCGGCGCACGTCGCGGGGGGTCAGGGGCCGGCCCCGCCGGTTGGTGAACAGGACGGGGGGGCCACCCACGCCGACCACCTCCGGGCGCACCTCCGCCCAGGCCCGCACCGCGGCCACCGCCGGCTCGCTCACCGGCACCACCCGCTCCTTGGCCCCCTTGCCCCACACCGCCAGCCGGCCCCGGTCCAGGTCGAGGGCCCCGACCTCGATGCCGCACAGCTCCGACACCCGGAGGCCGCTGCCGTAGAGGAGCTCGAGCACGGCGTCGTCGCGTCGGCGGAAGGCCACCTCCCGGCGGTCGGCCTCCTCCCCCGGGCGGTCGAGCAGGTGGGCCAGCTGGTCGTGGCGCAGGACCTCGGGCAGCCGGGCCTCGCCCCGGGGGGCGCTCAGCTCCGCGCTGGGATCGGCCGGCACCCGGCCGGTGCGGGCGGCCCAGCCGAAGTAGCGCCGCAGCGAGCTGGCGTGGCGGGCCATGGTGCGGGCCGAGAGCCCGCACGAGGAGAGGTAGGCCAGGTAGCGGCGCAGGACCCGGCGATCGACCGGCGCCGGCCCGTCGAGGTCGAGGCGACCGGCCCAGGTGGTGAAGCGGCGCAGGTCGGACCGGTAGGCGTCGCGGGTGGCGTCGCCCACCGCGGTGAGGGAGCGCACGAAGGCGTCGATCTCCCAGGCCACCGGGCCCACGGTACCGGCGTGCGGGGCCGCGCCCGGCGACCCCGGGGCCCCGGGCCCCGGCGGCCACCAGCCGGGCCAGGACGGCCAGGGCGGCCCGGTCGGCGGCGACCAGGGCGCCCGAGCAGGACCGGAGGGACAGGCACGACAGGACGGACAGGACGACGCCGGCCAGCACGGCCACGGGGCCGGGCCTGTGGCCGGAGCGGGGGTGCGGGACGGTCACGGCCGGCCCCTCCGCTCGATCTGGCCGGCGTCACGGTGCACCCAACCGTCGGACTCCAGGCGGTCGAGGGCCACGGCCAGCGGGCCCAGGCCCAGGCCGGTGCGCCGGGCCAGCGTGTCGAGCCCGGCCGGTGCCCAGCCCAGGGCCCGGAGAACCCGGCGCCCGTCGCCGGTGGGGGGCGGCCGGGGATCGAGCACGGGGCCGCCGGCCGTGGGCTCGGGGGCGACGCCGAGGGCGGCCAGCACGTCCTCGGGCCCGGTGGCCACCGCCGCCCCCTGGGACAGCAACCAGTTGGTGCCGGACGAGGCCGCCGAGCGCACCGGCCCGGGCACGGCCAGGACCGGCCGGTCGCGGCGGAGGGCCTCGTCCACCGTGTACATCGAGCCCCCGGTGCGGGGCGACTCGACCACCACCACGGCGTCGGCCAGGGCGGCCACCAGCCGGTTGCGGGCCGGGAACCGCCACCGGGCCGGCCCCGTGCCCAGCGGGTGCTCGCTGAGCACCACCCCGGAGGCGGCCACCGCCTCCCACAGGGACCGGCTCCGGGCCGGGTAGACCACGTCGAGCCCGGTGCCGACCACGGCCACCGGGGGCGCCGCCCCCTCTCCGGCGGCCAGCGCCCCCCGGTGGGCGGCGGCGTCGATGCCCACGGCCAGGCCGGAGACGACCCGCACGCCGGCCCGGGCGCAGGCCAGGCCCAGCTCGACGGCCAGCTCGGCCCCGGCCCGGGTGCAGCGGCGGGTGCCCACCACGGCCACCGTCGGCCCGGCCAGGGCGCCACGGTCGCCGTCGGAGAACAGCACCACGGGTGGCTCGGGGTCATCCGCCACCCGGGCCGGGTGGCCGGGCTCGCCCAGGAGGCTGACCCCTAGGTGGGCGTGGGCCCGCCACCGCTCCCCCACGTCGAGGTCGGCCGCAGCCCGGGCCCACCGGGCCGCCACCTCGCCGGCCCGGCCCCCGGAGGCGGCCGCCACCGCCGGCACCAGGTGGGCCCGACCGGAGGCCACCACGCGCCACGCCTCCTCCGGGGCCAGCGCCTCCCGCAGGGCCCGCAGCCGGGCCGGGCCCATCCCGGGCAGGCCGGCCAGGGCCACCCACCAGGCCCGGTCGGGCAGGGCCCCACCCACGGCCCGGGGACCGGCCCCGGCGCCGGCTCCGCCGGCGGTCACGCCACCGCCTCCAGGGCGCTGGAGACGTCGGCGCGCAACGTCATGGCCAGGGCCACCGGCTCGGCGCCCAGGGCCGAGTCGGGCGGCGCGCCGTCGAGGTCGGCGATGGTGCGGGCCACGCGGCGCACCCGGGCCAGGCCCCGGGCCGTGAGCCGGCCCTGCCTCAGGGCCGCCTCCAACATGCGGGTCGCCCCGCCGGCCAGGGGCGCGGCCTGGTCGAGCCGGTCGGCCGGGATCTCGGCGTTGGCCCGCACCCCCCGGCCGGCCGCCACCCGCCGGGCCGCCGCCACCCGCTCGGCCACCACCGCCGAGGGCTGGCCCCCGGCCGTGGCCAGCAGGGCCGCGGGCTCGGGCCGGTGCACCTCGACCCGCAGGTCGAAGCGGTCCAGCACCGGGCCGCTCAGGCGCCGGCGGTAGCGGGCCCGAGCCGCGTCGGAGCAGCGGCACGCCCCCGCCTCGGTGGCCTCGCCGCAGGGGCAGGGGTTGGTCGCCGCCACCAGGAGGAACCGGGCCGGCAGGGTGACCGCAGCCCGGGCCCGGGCCACCCGGACCACGCCCTCCTCCAGGGGCTGGCGCAGGGCGTCGACCACCGAGGGCCCGAACTCGCCCAGCTCGTCGAGGAACAGCACGCCCCCGGTGGCCAGGGAGAGCTCGCCGGGCCGGAGGGCGGCCGTCCCCCCGCCCACCAGCGAGACGGTGGTCGAGGAGTGGTGGGGGGCGCGGAACGGGGGCCGCACCACCACCCCCCCGCCCGGCACCGGCACCCCGGCGGCCGAGTGGATGCGGGTGACGGCCAGGGCCTCGGACGGGGCCAGGGGCGGGAGCAGCCCGGGCAGGCGGCGGGCCAGCATGGTCTTGCCCGCCCCCGGCGAGCCCACCAGCAGGAGGTGGTGCGCCCCGGCGGCGGCGATCTCCAGGGCCTGGCGGGCCGCCGGCTGGCCCCGCACGTCGGCCAGGTCGGGAGGCGGGGGCTCGGGCGGTGGCGGGGCCGGCGCGGGGGGATCGGGCCACGGCTCCTCGCCCCGCAGGGCCAGCACCAGCTCCGACAGGTGGGCCACGGCCCGCACCCGGTGCCGCCCCACCAGGCGGGCCTCGGCCGCGGAGGGTGCGGCCACGACCACGGTGGAGCCGGGGACGGCATCGACCAGGGCCACTGTGCCGGCCACCGGCCGCACCGCCCCGTCCAGGCCCAGCTCGCCGATGCAGGCCAGGTCGGCCACCGCCTCGGCGGGCACCTGGTCGGTGGCGGCCAGCACGGCCACGGCGATGGCCAGGTCGAGGCCGCTGCCGATCTTGCGCTCCGACGACGGGGCCAGGTTGACCGTCACCTTGCGGGTGGGCCACGTCAGCCCCGAGCACAGCACCGCGGCCCGGGCCCGGTCGCGGGCCTCGCGACACGACGCGTCGGGCAGGCCGACGACGGTGAAGCTGGGCAGGCCCTGGCCGACGTGGACCTCGACGGTGACGGGGCGGCCCTCGACCCCCAGGATGGTGGCGGACGGGACGGTGGCGAGCAACGGGGGCCCTCCGGTGCGGTCGGCGCGGCGGGAGGCCGCGGGCGGAGCAGGCGGAGGGCCGGGACGCCGGCCGACGAGCGAGGGCCGCACCGTACCCAGGGGCCGCGACAGCGACCCCCGGGCGATCAGCGGCCCTGGAAGTCCGGGGCCCGCTTCTCGAAGAAGGCGCCCATGGCCTCGGCCGTGTCGGCCGTGGTGAACAGGAGGGCCTGGGCCGTGCTCTCGGCGTCGAGCTGGGCCGCGAACGAGGTCTCGAAGGCCCGGTCCATCATCCGCTTGATCTGGGCCAGGGCGATGGGCGGGCCGGCGGCCAGCCTCCCGGCCCAGTCGGCCACCAGCGCGTCCAGCTCGCCGGGTGGGACCACCCGGTTGACCAGGCCCAGGCGCTCGGCCTCGGCCGCGTCCAGCACCTCACCGAAGAAGGCCATCTCCTTGGCCCGGTGCAGGCCGATGAGGCGGGGCAGCAGCCACGCCCCGCCGTAGTCGGTGGCCAGGCCCCGGCGGGCGAAGATCTGGGAGAAGCGGGCCTCGGAGGAGGCCAGGGTCAGGTCGCAGCCCAGGGCCAGGTTGAGCCCGGCCCCGGCCGCCACCCCGCCGATGCGGGCGATGGTGGGCTGGGGCAGCTCGTGGAGGGCGGTGGGCAGGCGGTGGAGGCGCCGCATGCGGGAGGCGCTGTTGGCGTCGTCCACCTCGCCCTTGTCGCCCAGGTCCCAGCCCGAGCAGAAGGCGCCCCCGGCCCCGGTGATCACCACCACCCGGGCGGTGGGGTCGTCCGGCAGCCGGCCGAACAGGTCGAGCAGCTCGGCCAGCATCCGGTCGTTGATGGCGTTCTTGCGCTCCGGGCGGTCGAGGGTGACGGTGACCACCCCACCCTCCTGCTCGACGATGATCGCTTCGGGGCGCGGGTCCGGCATGGGCGGCACGATACTGACGCCCATGGGCTTCAACCCGCACCGCCAGACCCGCAAGGACCCCGCCGACATCGCCCTGGTGGTGGCCGCCCTGCTGGTGTGCGCCGCCCTCCTGGCCTGGGCCCTCCTCGGGTGACGATCCGGGCTGAGCTCAGCCCACCCGGTGATCCTCCGGGACCTCCTCGCCGGGAGCCACGGGGCCGGGCGGGGTGCCGTCGCCGAAGGGGCGACCGCCCAGCTCCTCCCGGCCGTGGGCAGTGAGCCAGCCCGACAGGTCGGGCCCGGCCGGGACGATGCCCGTGGGGTTGATGTCGGTGTGGACGCAGTAGTAGTGCCGCTTGATGTGGTCGACGTCGATGGTGTCGCCGAAGCCCGGGGTCTGGAACAGGTCGCGGGCATAGGCCCACAGCACCGGCATCTCGGCCAGCTTCTCCCGGTTGCACTTGAAGTGGCCGTGGTAGACGGCGTCGAACCGGGCCAGGGTGGTGAACAGGCGCACGTCGGCCTCGGTGATGCTCTCGCCCATCAGGTAGCGCTGGCCGGCCAGCCGGTCCGAGAGCCAGTCCAGGCGGGCGAACAGGGTGCGGTAGGAGTCGTCGTAGGCGGCCTGCGAGCCGGCGAACCCGCACCGGTAGACGCCGTTGTTGACGTCGCCGTAGACCACGTCGTTGATCTGGTCGATCTCGCCGCGCCGCTTCACGGGGTAGAGGTCCGGCGCGCCGTCGCGATGGTGGGCCCGCCACTCGACCGACAGGTCGATGGTCATCTGGGCGAAGTCGTTGGTGACGACCTGGCCGCTGCGGATCTCCACGATCGCCGGCACGGTGATGCCCCGCTCGTACGCCGGGAAGCGGGCGAGGTAGGCCTCCTGCAGGCGCTCGTAGCCGAGCACCGGATCACGACCACCGGGATCGAGGTCGAACGTCCAGCTGCGCGCGTCATGGGTCGGACCGCACACGCCCATCGACAGCACCGGCTCCAGACCGAGCAGGCGACGGACGATGATCGCCCGGTTGGCCCAGGGGCAGGCCCGGGCGACGACGAGCCGGTAACGGCCCGGCTCGACGGGCCAGTCGCCGTGGCCGTCCGCGGTGATGCGGTCGGTGATGTACGTCGAGTCCCGCTCGAAGCCGTTGCCCTCCTGCACGTACGTCCCCGTCGGTGTGCTCATCGCGCCCGGGTACCCGCCGTACGACCGGACCGAACCGTCACACCGACTTGCTGGCTTCGCGGGCGACGACGGCCACCGGGTCCCAGACGGACGAGAACGGGGGGGCATACGCCAGGTCGAGCTCGGTGACGTCGACGACGGTCATCCCGGCGGTGATCGCCGTGGCGACCGTGTCGATGCGCTTGGCCGATCCCGGACCGCCGATGATCTGGGCGCCGAGCACGCGCCCCGTACCCCGCTCGGCCACCATCCGGATCGTCATCCCGGCCGCCGGTGGGAGGTACCCGGCGAGCGTCGTCGTCTCGACGGTGGTGGCCACGGCGTCGAAGCCGGCGCCGGTGGCGGCGTCGAGGCTGAGGCCGGTCAGCCCGATCTCCAGCGCGCACAGCTTGGTCACCGCGGTGCCGAGCACGGGTCGGGACACGACGTTGCCGCCGCCGATGTTGATGCCGGCGATCCGCCCGTGCTTGTTGGCGTACGTGCCCAACGCGATGTGCATCGGCTCGCCCGTGATCAGGTTCGTCACCGTGGCGCAGTCGCCGGCCGACCAGATGCCGGGGGCCGACGTGTGTTGGCGCTCGTCGACCAGGATGGCGTCCTCGGGCCCGAGCTCGATCCCGGCGGCGGCGGCCAGGTCGGAACGGGGCCGCACGCCGATGCCGAGGATCACCAGGTCGGCCTCGATCCGCCCGTCCGACGTGAGGACGGCGCCACGCTCGAACCCGTCGACGTCCACGCCGCAGCGGACGTCGATCCCGTGGGCGCGCATGGCGTCGGCGACGCGCGCGCCGAGGTCGGCGTCGAGGAGGCCCATGGGCTGGGCCGACCGCTCGATGATCGTGGCCGTGCAGCCCCGCTCGATGTACGCCTCGGCCATCTCCAGGCCGATGTAACCGCCGCCGACGACGACGATGCGCCGGCACCCCTCGTTGGCGAGGGACAGCAGTGACTGGGCGTCGTCCAGCGACTGCACGCCGTGGACGAACGGCAGCCCGATGCCCGGCAGGTCCGGGCGGACGGGCTCGCCGCCGGTGGCGATCAGCAGCTCGTCGTAGGCGATGCGGTCGACCGTGCCGGCGTGCTCGTCGAGGAACTCGACCTCTCGGGCGTCGACGTCGATCGACAGGGCCTCGTGGTGGATGCGGACGTCGACGCCCCGCTGGCGGTGCTCCTCGGGCGTGCGGGCGACGAGCCGGTCGACGCCACCGGAGACGAGGCCGCCGACGACGAACGGGATGCCGCACGCCGATGCCGAGGATCACCAGGTCGGCCTCGATCCGCCCGTCCGACGTGAGGACGGCGCC
>DASQKY010000046.1 GCA_035630295.1 Acidimicrobiales bacterium
GGTGCCGGAGGACCGCAACCCCGCGGCCTCGAGCCGGCGGCGGTAGGCGGGGTTGACCTCGTACCGGTGGCGATGGCGCTCCGAGACCACGCGCTCGCCGTAGGCCTCGGCCACCTTGGACCCGCCCTCCAGCACGGCCACGTAGGCGCCGAGCCGCATCGTGCCGCCGAGGTCGACGACGTCGCGCTGGGCGTCGAGCAGGTCGATCACGGGGTGGGGGGTGCCGGGGTCGACCTCGCTCGAGTTGGCCCGCTCGAGGCCGGCCAGGTTGCGGGCCACGTCGACGGTCATGACGTGCAGGCCGAGGCACAGCCCGAGGCAGGGCACGCCGTGCTCGCGGGACCAGCCGGCGGCGGCCACCTTCCCCTCGACACCCCGCTCGCCGAAGCCGCCGGGGATCACGATGCCATCGAGGTCGCGGAGGCGCCCGTCGGCCAGCAGGCCCTCGACCTCCTCGGCCGAGATCCAGTCGATCTCGACCCGGGCGCCGTGGTGGAAGCCGGCGTGGCGCAGCGCCTCGACGACCGACAGGTAGGCGTCGGGCAGGCCCACGTACTTGCCGACGATGCCGATCCGCACCGACCGCTCGCACGACTCGATGCGGCGCACGAGCCCGCGCCAGGCGGTGAGGTCGATCGGTGTGTCCTCGAAGCGCAGGAGCGAGCACAGCACCCCGTCGAGGCCCTCCTCGTGGAGGACGAGGGGCAGCTCGTAGATGTTGGAGGTGTCGGCCGCGTTGACGACGGCGTCGACGGGCACGTCGCAGAGGTTCGAGATCTTGCGGCGGAGCGACTCGGTGAGCGGCGCCTCGCTGCGGCACACGATGGCGTCGGGCTGGACGCCGCGGCTGCGCAGCTCCGTGACCGAGTGCTGCGTGGGCTTGGTCTTCTGCTCTGCCGACGGTCCGATGAACGGGACCAGGGTGACGTGGATGTAGCAGACGTTGTCCCGGCCGACGTCCAGGCGGAACTGCCGGATGGCCTCCAGGAAGGGCAGGATCTCGATGTCGCCGACGGTGCCGCCGATCTCGGTGATGACCACGTCCACGTCGTCGGCCACCAGGTTGCGGATGCGGCGCTTGATCTCGTCGGTGATGTGGGGGATCACCTGCACCGTGCGGCCCAGGTAGTCACCCCGCCGCTCCTGGGCCAGCACCGTGGAGTAGATCGAGCCGGTGGTGGCGTTGGAGCCCCGCGACAGGCTCTCGTCGATGAAGCGCTCGTAGTGGCCCAGGTCCAGGTCGGTCTCGCCCCCGTCGTCGGTGACGAACACCTCGCCGTGCTCGAACGGGTTCATGGTCCCGGGGTCGACGTTGATGTACGGGTCGAGCTTCTGCATGGTGACCCGCAGGCCCCGCGCCTTGAGCAGGCGACCGAGCGACGAGGCGCTGATCCCCTTGCCCAGCGACGAGGCCACCCCACCGGTGACGAAGACGTGTTTGGTCACAGGGCCACCTCCGCGGGCGTCGGGAGCCGGGGGCTCGGTGCGGGCGACGGGAGGGGGAGCGCATCCGTGACGACCACGGGAGATCACCTTACCGCGCCCCGCCCCGGGGGCCGGTGGATGACGCGGACACCCTGGTCAGCCGCCGGTCAGTCCTCGGCCGGGCGGCGGCCGAGGCGGTCGAGGGTGCGCAGGACCGGCGTGCCGGTGATGACCCGGGAGAAGGACACCTTCTCGCTGGCCCCGTTGAGCACGACCACGACGGCCAGGGCCACCAGACGGCCCGGGGCCCCGACCTCGGTCACGAAGGCCAGGGCCACCGCCGCCCCCAGCACGTTGGCCCCGGCGTCGCCCAGCATCACGTGCTCCCGCAGGTCGGGCAGCAGCAGGCCGGCCGCCGCCCCCAGCACCACGGCCAGGCCCACCGGGGCCGAGCCGACCAGCACCACCGAGGCGTCGGACAGGTGGGTGGCGATGACCAGGACCCCGGTGACCAGGGCCACCTTGGTGACCCGGCCCGGGGCCCGGTCGAGGAGGTTGGCCAGGTTGGCGCCCAGGGCGATGAGGGCAGCGTCCAGCACCAGCCACAGCAGCCGGTCGTGGCTGCGGGCCGGGGCCACCACCAGCGCCACCAGGCCGCCGCCCACCAGCTTCACCGCCCCGGTGGTGAGCCGGCCCCGGGCCAGGGAGGAGAGGTGGCCCCGGAAGCCCTTCACCTCGCCGCTCTCCAGCAGGTCGTCGAGCAGGCCCAGCAGGCCGAAGCCGAGCACGACCAGGAGCATGGGGTCGGGCACGATCACCGCGCCGGAGCCGGAGCGCACGGTGGCGGCCAGGCTGTCGCCGGCGGCCACCACCACCACGGCCAGCACCAGCAGGATGCCGCCGCCCACCGGGACCACCCGGCCCCGCACGTTGAGGCGCCGCAGGGCCGGCGCCTGGAGCATGTCCGCCATGGCCACCCACAGGCCGAAGGCGGCGGCCAGGCCGGCCAAGCCGGCCACCAGGGCGCTCACCTCGCACCCCCCCGGGGGGCACGGCCGGGCAGGCGGGCGACCACGGCGCGCAGCTCGGGGGCTCGGGCCGCGGCCAGCACGGCCAGCGCCGCCGCTCCGCCCAGGGCGGCGCCCAGGGCCAGGGCCACCACGGCCGAGACCCGCCCGTCCCAGCCCACGACCCGGCTGGCCAGGGCGGCGACCAGCCCACCGGCGGCCGCCGCGGCCAGGCCGCGGGCCAACGCTCCGGCCACGCCGGGCACCGGCCGGGTGCGGCGCTGGAGGCGGAGCCCCAGGGCCACCGCTCCCCCGGTCACGGCCACGCCGTGGACCAGGCCCAGGCAGACCAGGCGCCCGGTGCCGTCGACGGCCAGCGCGGCCACCGCCATGCCGGCCACCGCGGTCCCGGTCACCACCAGGTTGACCAGCGTGGGCCCCTGGGCGTCGCCCACCGCGTAGGCGGCCCGGGTCAGCAGGAAGAACGTGCTGTAGCCGGCCAGCCCGGTGGCGTAGGCGGCCAGGGTGGCGGCCACCAGCCCCAGGCCCCGGCTGTCGAGGCCGCCGACCCCGGCCACCACGTGGAGGGCGGGCCAGCCCAGCACGCCCAGCAGGGCGGCGCTGGGCAGGAGCAGCACCAGCAGCACCCGCAGGCCGCGGCCCACATCGGCGGCGAAGGCCGTGTCGTCGCCCCGGTGGGCGTGGGCCGCCAACCCGGGGGTCAGGGTGGTCACCAGCGGGTGGGCGATCACGGCGTGGGGCAGGAGGAAGAAGACGAAGGCGAAGGTGTAGGCGATGGCGCCACCGCCCACCCCGGCGGCGATGACCGCGGTGGACAGGACCATGACCTGGTTGAGGCCGATGTGGCCCGCCCCCCAGGCCCCCTGCCGGGCCAGGTCCCCGAGGGGCCCCACCGCCGGGTCCCGCCAGCGGGGCCGCACGGCCAGGCCGGCCCGAGCGGCGGCTCCCACCACGATGGCGGTCATGGCCACCGTCCCCAGCAGGGTGCCGCCCCCCAGGACGAGCTTGTCGACGGTGTCGAGGCGGAGCCCGCCCCCGGTGCCGTGCACGGCGGCGAAGGCGACCATGGTGACGGTGACCACCGCGTTGTTGGCGATGGGGGCGGCCGAGGCGGCCACGAAGCGGTGGGCGGCCTGCAGCAGGGCGGTGAGCACCGAGCCCACGGCGTAGAGCACCACCTGGGGCAGCACGAACCAGAGGAGCACGGTAGCCAGGGCTACCTGCTGGTCCCGGGTGGCCGGGTCGGCCGCGACCAGCAGGCCACGGGCCACCAGCGGCGAGGCCAGGGCGACCACGGCCACCACCGCCCCCAACCCGACCACCGCCCGCCCCACCAGGACCCCGGCCAGGCGCCGGGCACCGTCCACGTCGCGGTCGGTGACCCGGGCCACGAAGGCCGGCACCAGCACCGCGAACAGGAGGCCACCGGCCAGCAGCTCGAACAGCACGTTGGAGACCACGTTGGCGTTCTGGTACGTGTCGCCCAGGGGTCCGATCTCCAGGGCCGCGCCGGTGGCCACCACCCGGACGAAGCCGGTCAGCCGGGACACCGTGTTGACCAGGCTGACCGACACCGCGGCCCGCCCCACGTCCGGTCGGGCCCGCACGCCGTCGGCGCCCGGGCCGGCCTCGTCCCCCCTGGCGACGGCCCCCGTCGCCGGATCGGCCCCGGTCATCGGGTGGGCTGGGCCTGGGCCTCGGCCAGCAGCTCGGCGGCGTGGGCCCGGGCCCGGTCACTGTCGGCCCGGCCCGAGAGCATGCGGGACAGCTCCACCACCCGGTCCTCACCCTCCAGGCCGGTGACCTCGGCGGTGGTGGTGGTGCCGTCGGTGGCCTTGCGCACGCCCACCTGGGCCGAGGCGAACGCCGCCACCTGGGCCAGGTGGGTGACCACCAGCACCTGGCGGTCGGCGGCCAGGGCGGCCAGCGCCCGGCCCACGGCCACCGCGGCCTCGCCCCCGATCCCGGCGTCGACCTCGTCGAAGACCAGGCAGGGCTGATCGGCGGTGAGGACCAGGCGCAGGGCCAGGCCGGTGCGGGCCAGCTCGCCCCCCGAGGCGGCGCGGGCCACCGGCAGGGCCCGGGCGCCGGGGCTGGGAGCCAGCAGGATGGCCACGTCGTCGCCCGGGTCGGCCTGGCCCACGGTGACCTCCACCCGAGCCCCGGGCAGGGCCAGGCGCCGCAGGTGCCCGGTGACGGCCTCGGCCAGACCGGTGGCGGCCCGGCGCCGGGCCCGGCCCACCGTGGCCTCCTCGGCGGTCACCGCGGCCCGGGCCGAGGCCAGCTCCCGGTCCAGCCGGGCCGCGGTCTGGTCGTGGGACTCCAGCTCCTCCAGCCGCAGCCGGGCCTGGCCCACGTAGGCGATGACATCAGCCAGGGTGCCCGGGCCGCCGGCCCGGCCCGCGGTGCCGTACTTGCGGACCAGGTCGGCCAGGAGCTGCCGCCGTTCGCGCACGGCGTCCCGGCGTTCGGGGTCGTCGACCACCGCCTCGCCCGCGGCCCGCACCTCGGCGGCGATGTCCTCCACGTCGGCCAGCACCTCGGCCAGCCGGTCGGCCTGGGCCGCGAACGGCGAGCGGCCGGCCAGGGCGGCCTGGGCGGTGGCGATGCGGTCCCGCCCGCCGTCCTCGTCGGCCAGGGCCGCGGCGGCCAGGGCGGCGGCCTCCCGGTGGGCGGCGGCGTCGCCCAGCACGTCCTCCTCGGCGTCGAGGGCCTGGTCCTCGTCGGGGTCGGACAGCCGGGCGGCGTCCAGCTCGGCCAGCTGGTAGCGCAGCAGGTCGATCTCGCGGGCCCGGGCCCCGGCGTCGCCGCCCAGGGCGGCCAGGCGGGCCTCGACGTCGGCCACCCGGGCCCGGGCCTCGACCAGGGGGCCCAGGTCGACGCCGGCCGCCCGGTCCAGGGCGGCCCGCTGGGCCCCGGTGCCGAGCAGCGCGTGGTGAGCGTGCTGGCCCAGCAGGTCGACCAGGGCGGCCCCGCGCTCGGCCAGGGCCGCGGCGGTGGCCATGCGGCCGTCGACGTAGGCCCGGGAGCGGCCGTCGCGGGGGATGACCCGGCTCAGCACCACCTCCTCGCCGTCGACGTCGAAGCGGCCCTCGACCACCGCCTCCCCGGCCCCGGGACGGACCAGCCCGGGGTCGGCCCGCGCCCCCAGGAGCAGGGAGATGGCCTCGACCAGCATCGTCTTGCCGGCGCCGGTCTCGCCCGTCAGGGCGGTGAGGCCGGGACCCAGCACCAGGCGGGCCCGGTCGATGACGCCGAGGTCGCGGACGGCCAGCTCGACCAGCACGTCAGCGACCCGGGGCGGGGGGCCGGCCCCGGCGGGCGCCGGCCGTCACCGGTCCTCCAGGCCGAACTTGGCCTTCAGGATCTCGTGGAAGTTGCTCTCGCCCGAGGTGACCAGCCGGGCCGAGGTGGCGGCGGCCGTGACGACCAGGGCGTCGCCCACGTGGAGCTCCCCGACGCTGCGCCCGTCGATGGCCACCGTGGCCGGCCGCTCCCCGGACACCACCAGGCGGACCCGGGTCTCGGGGGTCAGGACCAGCGGTCGGTCGAAGACCATGTGGGGGGCCACCGGGGCCAGCACCAGGGCCCGGTGGGCCGGGTCCAGGATGGGCCCCCGGGCCGACAGGGCGTAGGCCGTCGAGCCGGTGGGGGTGGCCACGATCATCCCGTCGGCGGCGTAGGTGGCGAACACGGCGTCGTCGAGGTGCACGGCCAGGCGCACCATGCGGCCGATGGGCGTCTTCTCCACCACCGCCTCGTTGAGGGCCAGGTAGTGGCCGTCGTCGAGGGCGGGGGGGGCGTCGTCGGGCTCCTCGTAGAGGTCGGGGTCGCCCTCCCGCTCCAGGCGCACCGACAGGAGCATGCGCTCGACCACCGGCGACCGGCCCTCCTCCCAGCGGAGCAGGGCGTCCTGCCAGTGCGACGGGTCGACCTCGGTGAGGTAGCCGAGCTGGCCCACGTTGATGCCCAGCACCGGCGTGCCGTGGGGCGCGGCCTGGGCCACGGCCCGCAGCATGGTGCCGTCGCCCCCGACGCTGACCAGCAGGTCGGCCCCCTCGGCGTCGCCGGTGGTGGCGTGCCCGCGGGCCGCCAGCCACGCCGTCACCTCGTCGCTCAGGGCCTCGGCCCGGGCTCGGTCCGGGTGCCGGCACAGGGCCACGGTGCTCATGGCCCGGTCCTCGGCGGCCGCGCGCTCGGCCCGAGCGGGCTGGGCCCGGCCATGGCGCCCGCGTCGCGGCGCGGGGTCAGCGGTCCGGCGAGACGAGAGGGCGAGGGGGGCGCAGTGACCACGGCGCCCATGATCGCGGCTGGCGACGACCGGCGGCGCCATGCGGGGCCCGAGCCGTCGAACGGTCCCCCACCGACGAGCCCCGGTCCCGATCCGCCTCGTCCACGGATCGGCGCGCCGGGGCGCGTCCTGGGCACGGGACGGGCGGGGGGATCAGGCCCTCTTGGACGCAGCCTTCTTGGCCGGGGCCCTCTTCGACGCAGCCTTCTTGGCCGGGGCGCTCTTGGCCGGCGCCTTCTTGGCCGGCGCCTTCTTGGCTGCCGTCTTCTTGGCCGGGGTCTTTCTGGCTGCGGTCTTCTTGGCCGGCGCCTTCTTGGCCGGCGCCTTCTTGGCTGGAGCCTTCTGGGCCCGGGTGGTCGCCGCCTTCTGGGCCGCGACCTTTCGGGTTGCCGTCTTCTTGGCCCGGGTGGCCGACGCCTTGCGGGCCGCGGCCGTGCGGGTGGCGGCCTCCTCGGCGGCGTTGGCCTCACGGGTGGAGGCCGCCTTGCGCCCGGCCACCTTGCGGACCGCGGTCGAGGTGTCGATGCCGGTGAGCGACTCGATGCGCTTCTCCAGGCGGGACAGCTCGGCCTGGCCCACCAGGCCCAGGGCCTTGACCTGGTTCTGGACCTCGGTGCGGACCACCTCGACCAGGCGCTCGGTGTTCTGCCGGCTGCGGTCGACCAGGTCGGACACCGCCGCCTGGGCCTGCTCGGTCTGCACCTCGCCCGCGGAGACCAGGTCCTTCACGATGGCCTCGGCCCGGGCCTGGGTCAGGGCGCCGAAGGCGATGCCCGCGTCGAGGTAGCGCTTGAAGGGGTTGTCAGCCATCACGGGAGGGTATCGGCATCCGCCGCCTGCTTGCAACAGTTCGCACCCTGCTTGCCCCAGGCCACGCTTGGGGGTGAGCCCGGCTGCGGGCCCCGGCCGGGCCCGGCCGGTCCCCGGAGAGGGTCGACCACGGCCCGGTCGGCGGCGACCTGGCACCATGGCCCGGTGCCCCCGTTCCACCCCTTCCCCGGCATCCGCTACGCCCCCGGCGTGCCCCTGGCGGAGGTCACCGCCCCGCCCTACGACGTGATCGACGCCGAGGACCGGGCCGCCCTGGTGGCCCGCTCCGAGCGCAACGCGGTGGTCGTCGACCTGCCCCCCGAGGGCGACGGTGAGGGCCGCTACAGGCGGGCGGCGGAGGTCCTCGAGGCGTGGCGGGCCGACGGCACGCTGGTCACCGACGACCGGCCCACGTTCACCGTGTACCGGATGACCTTCACCGACGACCGGGGCCGGCCGGCCCGGACCCTGGGCGTGATCGGGGCGCTGGAGCTAAGCCGGCCCGAGGAGGGCCGGATCCTCCCCCACGAGCACACCACCCCGAAGGCCAAGACCGACCGCCTGGACCTGCTGCGGGCCACCTACGCCAACCTGTCGCCGGTGTGGGTGCTCAGCCTGGCCCCGGGGCTGACCGCGCTCATCGAGCCGTCCACCGAGCCCGACGCGGCGTGGACCGACGACGACGGCGTGGGCCACGCCGTGTGGCGGGTGGACGACCCGGCCACCCTGGCCGCGGTGGAGGAGGTGGTGGGCGGCGCCCCCGTGGTGGTGGCCGACGGGCACCACCGGTACGAGACCTCGCTGGCCCACCGGGACGAGCGCCGGGCCACCGCCGCCCCCGACGCGGTGCTGGGCAGCGACGCCTTCATGACCCTGGTGGTGGAGCTGTCCGAGCACGAGCTGCACGTGCGGCCCATCCACCGCCTGGTCGACGGGACCACCTCGGTCGAGCTCCAGGCCGCCCTGGGCCGCTCGGCCTTCGACGTGCTGGAGCCGGTGGTGCCCGAGCACGAGGTGGCCGACGGCCGGGTGCTGGGCCACATGGAGGAGGCGGGCGCCCTGGCCCTCGTCCACCCCGACGGCTCGGCCACCCTCCTGCGCCCCCGGACCGAGGCCTTCACCGGCGTCGCCGACCTGGACAGCGCCCGGGTGGCCGCCGCCCTGGAGCGGGTCGAGGGGGCCACCGTCCGCTACCAGCACGGGGTGGACCTGGTGCACAAGGCCGTGGGGGCCGGCGAGGCGGCGGCCGGGTTGCTGCTGCGGCCGGCCACGGTGGCCCAGATCGAGGCCAACGCCCACTCCGGTGAGCGGATGCCGGCCAAGACCACGTTCTTCCACCCCAAGCCCCGCACCGGCGTGGTGTTCCGAGCCTGCTGAGGCGGCCGGCGGGCGTAGGGTCCGGGAGGTGAACCGGGCCACCCGCACCTCCCTGGCCGGGATCCTGGCCGGGGGAGCCGCCCTGGCCACCACCGAGCTGGTGGCCCTGGCCGAGCCGACCCGCCCGTCGCTCCTGGTGGCGGTGGAGACCTGGTTCATCGACACCTTCGGCGGCTCGCTCAAGGACCTGGCCGTCGAGCTCTTCGGCACCGCCGACAAGGCCGCCCTGGCCGTGGGGGCGGTGCTGGTGGCCCTGGCCCTCGCTCCCCTGGCGGGCCGGGCCGAGGCCGCCGGCCGGTGGCGGGGGGTGGCCGTGCTCGGCGCCTTCGCCGCCCTGGGGGTGCTGGCCACCGCCCGCGACCCGCAGGGCTCCCTGCCGGTGGGCCTGGCCGCCGCCGGAGCGGGCGTGGTGGTGGGTGGGGTGGTGCTGCTGCTCCTCCTCGATCGCTTCGGCATCCGGGTGGCCCCGGGGGCCGACCGTCTCTTCGCCGACCGGCGGGGCGCGACGCCGGAGCCGGGACAGGAGCCGGGCCACCCGCCGTCCCCACTGGCCGGGGTGGCCGCCACCCGCCGGGACGTCGTGGTGTGGGGCCTGGGGGCCGGTGCCCTCGTGGTCACCGGGGCGGCGGCGGCCAAGGGAGCGGGCGATGCCCTGCGGGCCGGCCGCAGCGCCATCCCCGACACGCTGCCCGCTGCGGCCCGGGGGGCCGAGGTGCCCGGCGCCCAGCCCTTCTCGACGCCGGGCCTCTCGCCCTACGTCACCCCGGCCGCCGACTTCTACCGGATCGACACCGCGGTGCGGACCCCGCTGGTCGACACCGACGAGTGGCGCCTGCGGGTGACGGGCCTGGTCGACCGGCCCCTGGAGCTGTCCTACCAGGACCTCCTGGCCCGCGACCTGGTGGAGGAGGTCGTCACGCTGTCGTGCGTGTCCAACGAGGTGGGGGGCAGCCTGGTCGGCAACGCGGTGTGGCGGGGCGTCCCCCTCCGGGAGCTGCTGGACGAGGCCGGGGTGCGGGCCGGGGCCACCCAGCTGGTGGGTGAGTCGGTCGACGGGTTCACCGCCGGCTTCCCCACCTCGGTCCTCGACGACCCGGACCGACCGGCCCTGGTGGCCCTGGGCATGAACGGCGCGCCCCTGCCCCGGGCCCACGGCTTCCCGGCCCGCCTGGTGATCTCCGGGCTCTACGGCTACGTGTCGGCCACCAAGTGGCTGGCCGAGGTCCGCCTGACCACCCTGGAGGAGGACGGCTACTGGATCGACCGGGGGTGGGCCAAGGAGGCACCGGTCAAGACCCAGTCCCGCATCGACGTGCCCCTGCGGGGCGACCGCCTGGTGGCGGGGACCATCCCGGTGGCCGGGGTGGCCTGGGCCCCCAACCGGGGCGTGGCCAAGGTCGAGGTCCGGATCGACCGCCAGGAGTGGCAGGAGGCCGAGCTGGGCCGGGTCAGCTCCGACGACACGTGGGTGCAGTGGCACCTGGCCTGGGAGGCCACCCCCGGCGACCACGTCATCGAGGTCCGGGCCACCGACGGCGCCGGCCGGACTCAGGGGGCGGCGCGGGTGGATCCCATCCCCGACGGGGCCGAGGGCTGGCACACCCGCGACGTCAGCGTCGCCGCCCGCTGAGGCCGGGGCCGCGAACCGAGGGGGTCGCGCCGCGCCGGAGGAGGGCCGGCTCGCTTGACCGGGCCGCCGACGGGTAGTCGGGCCGCGCCCTGCTCCCACCTCCCGGAGGCACCATGCGCCCGACCCACCGCCGCTTCGCCGCCCTCCTGCTCGCCCTGGGCCTGGTGGTCACCGGGTGCGGCGACGACGAGGACCCGGGGACCGAGCCGGGCAGCGAGACGCCGGCCAACGACTCCGCCCCGGCCGGCGACGAGGAGGAGGACCAGAGCGGCAGCGACGGGGGCGGGGGCATGAGCGACGGCGAGGACGGCGACGGCGAGGACGACGGCGGCAACCGGTCCAACGACGCCCCCCGCGGCCAGGGCGACGACGGGCGCGACGACAGCGGCTCAGGGTCGGGATCGGGCTCCGGCGGCGAGTCGGGGTCGGAGGGCCCCCACGGCGGCGACAGTGGCACCGGCTCGGGACGTCCCGACGGCGGCGACGGCAGCACCACCGGCGAGGGCAGCCCCGGCGAGGACGGCGGCTCGGGCGGCTGACGCCGACCGAGGCTCAGTCCGAGGTCACCGCCGTGGCCCGCCAGGTGCCGTGGTGCCCGGGGGCCACCACCACCCGCACCCGGGCTCCGACCGTGGTGGTGCGGGAGCCATCGGCGATGTCGGTGCACTGGAGGGCCAGGGCCCGTCCGTCGTCGGTGCGGACCACGCCCACCCCCCGGGGGTCGTCCCACTCCTCGACCACCCCGTCCACGGGCTCGCCTGCGGGCACCGCCGTGGGCACGGCCCCGGTCCTCAGTGGACGATCTTGGCCAGGGCCAGCTCGAGGATGTCGCTGGCACCGGCGTCGCGGAGGGCGGGGATGAGGGTGTTGATCTCGGCCTTCGGGACCACGGTCTCGACCGCGAAACCACCCCCCCGGTGCAGGGCCGACACCGTCGGGGCCTTCATCGAGGGCAACAGGTCGATCACCGCGTCGAGGTCGGGCTCGGCCACGTTGAGCTTCACCAGGACCTTGCCCCGGGCCTCCAGGGCCCCGTCGAGCAGGGTCCTGATCTGGGCCATGGCGTGGGCCTTCTCGGGGTCGGCGAAGGCGGTCGGGTTGGCGATGAGCTCGGTGTGGGAGGTGAGGATGTCGCCGATGATCTTGAGCCCGGCGGCCCGCAGGGCCCGCCCCGTCTCGGTGAGGTCGACGATGCAGTCGACGATGTCGGGCACCTTGGCCTCGGTGGCGCCGTAGCTGAGGCTGATGTCGGCCTCGATGCCCCGCTCGGCGAAGAACCGGCGGGTCAGCTCCGGGTACTCGCTGGCCACCCGCACGCCGGGGGACAGGTCATCGACCGAGTCCACCGGTGAGTCGGCCGGTACGGCCAGGACGATGCGCACCGGTCGGGACGTGGCCTTCGAGTACTGGAGGCGGCCGAGGGACTCCACCTTGGAGTCGGTCTCCTCGATCCAGTCCCGGCCGGTGATCCCCACGTCGAAGAGGCCGTCGGCCACGTAGCGGGGGATCTCCTGGGGGCGCAGGATGCGCACCTCGGCGATGCGAGGATCGTCGATGGTGGCCCGGTAGTCCACGACCGACGAGCGGGACACGGCCAGGTCGGCGGCCTCGAACAGCTCGAGGGTGGCCTTCTCCAGGGAGCCCTTGGGCAGCACGAGGCGCAGCACACCGCCATGGTGCCCGCCCACTCCCCCTCCCGGCGAACCGGCTCCCGGCCGGCTGGGCCCACGGGGGCCGCGAGTGGCCGACGCGGGGCGGCCACCCGTCTCGTCGGGCCCCACGACCAAGGAGTGAAGGTGCCCGGCCCCGACGCGAAGGGTGCCGTGAAGGCGTTCCTCGGTGCGGCTCGCCGACGGCCGACGGGGCCGGAACACCCTCTTCCTGGTGCTGTTGGGCGCGACCCGCGCTCTCGTCGGCAGCCGACACGGGCTGGGCACCGCTTGGCTCAGAGGCTTGGGGTGGATCGGACCAAGGGGTGAGGGGCGGATCGGTGACGGGGTCGACGGGAGGAACCCGATCGCCACCGTCCCAGGGCGCTGACAGCTGCTGGGGGCGATGCCGGAAGTGCTGCGCGAGGTCGTACACCCCGCGGCTGGTGCGGATGGCCCGGCCAGCGTCGTGCTCGTGACCCAGCGCATCGGCCAGAGCCTTCACCGGGTGGACGCCAGCCACCAGATACCCGTAGCGGTGGAGCCAAGCGTGGATCTCGACCAGGGGTAGCTCACCATGCCGGTCAAGGATCTGAAGGCACGCCTGGCGGAGGGCGACCCCTCCCAGAGGTCGGGCCTCCGCCGGCGCCGCCGGCAACGGAGCAGCACCGATGCCGGGAGGTCGCCGACCACGCTGCCAAGCCACGGCGGGCCAGAGGTGGTCGCGGAGATCCGCCAGCTCGTCGAGGACGTCGAGCCGGCGCTCGGCCGTGGTCGCCATCGACCGGTCGAGCTCGTGCAACTCCCAGGCCAAGGCTTCCCGTCGCAGGTGAGCCTCCCGGCGATGTTGCGGCGAGATCCCCGCCTCCACCCGGTTCCGGAACGTTCGAGGATCGCCCAAGCCCGACGGACGACCAGGGATCGGAGCGGGATCCCACAAGGGCGATGGATGATGACCAGGCGAACAACCCGACCATGAGGAGGAGGGCATCGGAGCCTCCGGGCGTCAACGGCAGCGCACTAGACGGTCCCAAGAAGACCGTGATCCGCCACCACCAGGCGCCGTCAGCCCATCGTGCACCCCCGGTGTGACAACGAGGCCCCTGCCCTCAACTCATCCCTTGATCGTCAGCCGTCGAATCGACAACGAATCGCCACGCGACGGGTGAAGGGAGGGCGAGGCGATGAGGCTGAGCTTGGCTTGACCGAGCCAGCCAGCGTCGGTCAGGCCGGGTCAGCCCACGCCGATGAGATCGACCACGAAGACCAGGGTCTCGTTCGGGGCGATGGCCCCGGGAGCGCCGCGGGAGCCGTAGGCCAACGCCGGAGGGATGGTGAGGCGGCGACGGCCACCGACCTTCATGCCGGCCACGCCGTCGTCCCAGCCCTGGATGACCTGGCCCCTACCCAGCCGGAAGCCGAACGTGTCGCCCCGGTCCCAGGAGGCGTCGAACTGCTCACCCGTCGACCACGACACGCCCACGTAGTGGACCTCGACGTTGTGGCCGGCCACCGCTTCGTCGCCGTCGCCGGTGGTGAGGTCGTCGATGACCAGCTCGGTGGGCGGAGCGGTGTCAGCGGGGATGGTGACGTCAGGCTTGGCCATGGGCGCCACCCTAGGAGCTGCACCCGACCGGCCGGCCACGACCACGGCCGCTCAACCGACCCCGTCCCGGAGCGGGTCACGGTCAGCCCTCGGTGATGCGCTGGAGGAGGCGGACCATCTCCACCGCGGTGTGGGCGCCCTCCTCCCCGACGTTGTGGCCGCCGGGTCCCTCGGAACGCTCCAGGGCCTGGTCCAGGTCCTCGGTGGTCAGCACCCCGAACACGATGGGCACCCCGGTGGCCAGGCCGGCCCGCTGGATGCCGGCCGCGCACTCGCCGGCCACCGCCTCGTAGTGGGTGGTGGCCCCCCGGATCACGCAGCCCAGCCCGATCACCGCGTCGACCCGGCCCGAGGTGGCGAAGGCCTTGGCCGCCAGGGGGATCTCGAAGGCCCCCGGCACCCAATCCACGATCGGCGCGTCGGCGCCCAGGGCGGCCAGGCCCCGCGCCACCCCGTCGAGGAGGCGGAAGGTGATGGCGTCGTTGAACCGGCCGCACACCACCGCCACCCGGACGCCCCGCCCGTCCAGGACCGGCTCGACCCGGCGCTCGGAGACGGTGTCGCCGGCCATCAGGCCTCATCCCCCGCCGCGACCGGGGGGTCGGCCGGCGGCATGGGTGCCGCCCCCTCGGCCACCTCGTCCAGGCCCTCCAGCAGGTGGCCCATGCGGTCCCGCTTGGTGCGCAGGTAGGCGATGTTCTCCGGGTTGGGGGCGATGATGGAGGGCACCCGGGCGGTGATGTCCAGGCCGAAGCCCTCCAGGCCGCCGTACTTGGCGGGGTTGTTGGTGATGATGCGCATGGTGGTGAGGCCCAGGTCGTTCAGGATCTGGGCCCCGATGCCGTACTCCCGGCTGTCGACCGGCAGGCCCAGCTCGGTGTTGGCGTCCACCGTGTCGTGGCCCTCGTCCTGGAGCGTGTAGGCCCGGATCTTGTGGCCGATGCCGATGCCCCGGCCCTCGTGGCCCCGCAGGTACACGATCACCCCCCGGTCCTCGGCCGCGATCATCTGCATGGCCGCGTCGAGCTGCACCCCGCAGTCGCAGCGCATGGAGCCGAACACGTCGCCGGTCAGGCACTCGCTGTGCACCCGGACCAGCACGTCGTCGGCCCCGTGGACCGAGCCCCGGACCATCGCCACGTGCTGCTCGCCGTCCAGCACCGACTCGAACACGTAGCTGGTGAAGTCGCCCCACCGGGTCGGGATGCGGGCCTCGGCCACCCGGCGCACCAGCTTCTCGGTGCGGCGCCGGTAACGGATGAGATCGGCGATGGAGATGAACTTCAGCCCGTGCTCCCGGGCGAAGACCACCAGGTCGGGCACCCGGGCCATCTCCAGCTTGTCCTCGTTGACGATCTCGCACAGGACCCCTACGGGGGCCAGGCCGGCCAGGCGGGCCAGGTCCAGGGCGGCCTCGGTGTGGCCGGCCCGCTTGAGCACGCCGCCCTCCCGGGCCACCAGGGGGAAGATGTGGCCGGGGCGGGCCAGGTCGCCGGGCCGGGTGGCCGGGTCGACCAACGAGCGGATGGTGGCCGAGCGGTCGGCGGCCGAGATGCCGGTGGAGGTGCCGTGCCGGTAGTCGACGGTCACGGTGAAGGCGGTGCGCATGCTCTCGGTGTTCTGCTCCACCATGGGACGCAGGTCGAGCTCCGCCGCCCGCTCGGCGGTGACCGGGGCGCAGATGACCCCGGAGGAGTGCTTGAGGAAGAAGGCCAGGGCCTCGGGGGTCACGGCCTCGGCCGCCATGATCAGGTCGCCCTCGTTCTCGCGGTCCTCGTCGTCCACCACCACCACGATCTCGCCCCGCCCGACGGCGGCGATGGCGTCCTCGATGGGGTCGAAGGGGGTGGGCGGCGGGTGGGGATCGGTCATGGGTGGCTCCAGGTGCTGGCGTCGGGCCCGGATGGTGCCCGCGGGGTGAGATCGGTGGGATGGGTTCGGGCCGCGGTCACGGGGCCGCCTCCCGGGGGTGGTCGGCGTACCAGGCGAGCAGGCGCTCGACGTGCTTGGCGGTGACGTCGACCTCGAGGTTCACCGCCGCGCCGGGACCCCGGTGGCCGAGCGTCGTGACCTCCGAGGTGTGGGGGATGATGGCCACCGAGAGGCCGTCGTCGTGCACGGCGGCCACGGTCAGGCTCACCCCGTCGATGGTGATCGAGCCCTTCTCGACCACGTAGCGGAGGAGGTCGTCGGGCACCGTGACCCGCAGGTCGGGGGCGGGGGTCACGACGTGGCCGACGCCGTCCACGTGGCCCTGGACGATGTGGCCCCCGAGCCGGTCGCTGGCCCGCACCGGGCGCTCCAGGTTGACCGGGTCGCCGGGGGCCAGGGCGCCCAGCGCGGTGCGGGCGAAGGTCTCGGCGACCACGTCGGCCTCCCACCAGCCGTCCCCGAGGGCCACCACCGTGAGGCAGGTGCCGTTGACGGCGATGGAGTCGCCCAGGCCGGCGTCGCTGGTGACCAGGTCGGCCCGGATGCGCAGGCGGGGGCCCTGGCGGTGGGCGACGTGGCCCAGCTCCTCGACGATGCCGGTGAACATCAGGCGGCTGCTCCTTCGGGAGGCGAGGCGGCCGCGGGGAGCGTCGCCCCTCCGCCGGTCCGGGGGTGGACCTCGACCCGCAGGTCGGGGCCCAGGGGGGTGACCGAGGCGACCTCGCCCCGCCACAGGCCGTCGACGGACGCCGCGCCCGGGCCCCGGAACAGGCCGGGGGCGTCGTCGCCTCCGGCCAGGGCGGGGGCCAGGTACAGCACGTAGCGGTCGACCAGGCCGGCCCGGTGGAACGACCCGGCCACCGCCGCGCCCCCCTCGACCAGCACCTGGAGCACGCCGTCGGCCCCCAGGCGGCCCAGCAGGGCCCCCAGGTCGCCGTCCACGTCGCTCCACTGGGTGCAGGGGTGGACCCGGGCCCCCTCGGGAGCGTGGCCCAGGACCACCCGGCGGGGGTCGGGGCCCTCCACCAGGCGGGTGGTCAGCGCCGGGTCGTCGGCGGCCACCGTGCCGGAACCCACCACCACGGCCTGGCTCTCGGCCCGGAGTCGGTGGGCGTCGGTGCGGGCCTCGGGCCCGGTGATCCACTGCGAGGTGCCGTCGGTCGCCGCCGTGCGGCCGTCCAGGGTGGAGGCCAGCTTCAGGACGACCAGGGGCCGGCCGGTGCGGCGGTGGTGGAGGTAGGGGGCGAGCTGCTCGGCCACCTCGGCCTCCCGGCACCCGACCTCGACGGCCACCCCGGCGGCCCGCAGGAGGGCCAGGCCCGTGCCCGCCACCTGGGGGTCGGGGTCGGCCACCCCGACGACGACCCGGGCCACCCCGGCCCCGACCAACGCCGCGGCGCAGGGACCGGTGCGGCCGGTGTGGGCGCAGGGCTCCAGGGTCACGTACGCGGTGGCCCCGGCGGTGGACGCCCCCGCCTCCCGGGCGGCCCGCAGGGCCTCCACCTCGGCATGAGGGCCGCCGGGCGGGGCGGTGGCCCCCCCGTGCACCCCCCCGTCGGCCGTGACCACCACGGCACCGACCCACGGGTTGGGCGCCGTGCGGGTGCGGGCCGCGGCAGCGAGGGCGATGGCCTGGGCCATGTGCTGCTCGTCGGTCGTGGCGGTCACCGGGTCTCCTCGGTCGGCTGCGGGGAGACGGCGGGCGCGGACAGGAGACGGCACGGGTGCCGCTCGTCCTCGCTTCCATCCGGACTGTGACCGTCGGCCCCGGGGTTCCACCGGGTCAGCCCCCCCGGCGGACCGGAGGGGGTCGTGGGCTCTCACCACCGGTCGGGACTTCCACCCAACCCCGCGAGGTGCGTTCAGTTGTCCCCGGCAGCATACGACTAGAACACGTTCTAGTCCTAGTCCCGAGACGGACGTCACCCCTGGTCGCGCCGGTCATCAGCGCTCCCAGCCACGCCGAGCCGGCTGCCGGCGGGCCGGGCGGGCGACGCCGACCCATCGACCGAGATCGCCCGGCGGCCGGTCAGTGCGGGCGGCCGCCAGCCAGCAGGTCGAGGGCGTGGGGCACCACGTCCAGCACGGCCTCCAGGCACTCCACCGAGCCCCGCGTGGATCCGGGGACGTTCAGGACCAGGCTCTGGCCCACCGTGCCGGCCACCGCCCGCGACAGTCGGCCCAGGGGGCTGGCCAGGCGCATGGCCTCGGCCAGGCCCGGGGCCTCCCGCTCGATCACGGCCCGGGTTCCCTCGGGGGTGAGGTCCCGGGGCCCGAAGCCGGTGCCCCCGGTGGTGACCACCAGGCCGGTGAAGCCGGCGGTGACCCGGCGCAACACGCCGGCCACCTCCTCCACCCCGTCGGCGGTCACCGAGCGGTCGACCACCTCGAAGCCGGCCCCGGCCAGCCGCTCGGCCATCGCCGCCCCGGAGCGGTCCTCCCGCACCCCCTCGGCCACCCCGTCGGACACCGTGACCACCTTGGCGGCAAGCATGCGCCCCACCCTGGCAGACGCCGGGCCCGCCCGTGCCCCGACCCCACCCCGGGCCGGCGGTCAGGGCCGGGTGTAGCGGTGCAGGGCCATGCCGTCGGTGCCCGCGGCCTGGGGCAGGAGCAGCGCCCCCCTCCCCCACGGGACCCAGGGGTCGCCCGGGGGTGGGAGCGGTTCCAGGTCCGGCCGGCGCTCGGCCACCACCGCATCGACCCCGGTGGTCTCGGCCGCGGTCAGGGTGCACACCGACACCACCAGGGTGCCGCCCGGTCGGACCAGGTCGGCGGCGGCCAGGACCAGCTCGACCTGGAGGGCAGCCAGCCGCGCCACCGCGTCAGGGGTGACCCGCCAGCGGGCGTCGGCCCGGCGGTGGAGCACGCCCAGGCCCGAGCACGGGGCGTCGACCAGCACCCGGTCGAAGGACGCGCTCTTGAGCGGGGGTCGGGTGCCGTCGGCCACCACCACCGCCACCCGGTCGGCGGTCCCGGTCCGGGCCGCGTTGCCGGCCACCAGCCCGGCCCGGGCCGGGCGCACGTCGGCCGCCACCACGAGGGCCCCGGCACCGGCCAGGGCGGTGGCCTTGCCGCCGGGGGCGGCGCACAGGTCGAGCACCCGCTCCCCCGGCCCGGTCCCCACCAGGTCGGCCACCCACTGGGAGGCCCGGTCCTGGGTGTAGCCGTCGTCGCGGGTGGTGGCCTCCCCGCCGACGTTCATGGCGGCCAGGGCATCCAGGCCCCCCTCGGGGCCCAGGTCGGTGAGGAGGACCTCGACGATCCAGTCCGGGTAGCTGAGCCCGGTGGCCGGGTCGGGGAAGACCGGTCGGCCATCGGCCCCGTCCCGGGCCGCGTGGTCGTCGGCCACCTTGCGCAGCACGGCGTTGACCAGGCCCCGGGACCGGCGGGGGGCCACCTCCACCGCGGTGCCCACCGCGGCGTGGGCCGGCAGCCCCAGCACCACCACCTGGTACGCCCCGAGTCGGAGGGCGGCCCGGGTGGGCGGGTCGAGGGGCCGGGAGCCGGACACGAACCGGTCGACCAGCCAGTCGCAGGCCCGGCGCATGCGGGTGGTGCCGTAGACCAGCTCGGTGGCCAGGCCCCGGTCCCTGGGGTCGAGGGCCGACCGCTCCAGCAGCGCGGCCAGGACCAGGTTGGCGTAGGCCCCGCCCTCGTCGATGCGGACCAGGGCCTCGTGGGCCACCCGCCGGGGGTCGGTGGCCCCGGTCGGCTCGGGCCGCGACCGGCCGGCCCGGGCCGTCGCCCGGCGGGGCCGGCCCCCCGGGCCCGCCCCGGCGTCGCCCGAGGACCGCCGGGCCGCGGCGGCCCGGTCCCGCTTGCGGGCCCGGCGGGCCGCCCCGCTGGCCCGGGGGGCGTGGCCCCCGCGGTCGCGGTCGCCGTCGCCGATCCCGGCCGGTCCGTCGCTCATGGGCCCAGGACCTCACCGGGGGCCAGACGGGCCCCGTGGGCCCAGTCCGTCGCCGGCTGGCGGGCCTTGCCCTCGGGCTGCACCTCGTCCACCACCAGGCGGCCCTCCCCGGTGAGCGCCGAGACGGTGGCCCCGTCGGCGGCCAGCAGGCCGGGCTGGGCCTCCTCCGGGTCGTCGTCGGCCGGTGCCGCCGACCACACCCGCAGGCGCCGGCCCCGGAAGGTGGTCCAGGCCCCGCCCACCCGGACCACCCGGGCCAGCTCGCCCGCCGGCCGGGTCCAGTCCAGGTGCAGGTCCTCGGAGGTGACCTTCTCCGCGTAGGTGACCTCGCCCTCCTGGGCCTCGGGGGCCCCCAGGCCGCCCCGCAGGGTGGCCACCAGCAGGTCGGCGCCCACCCGGGCCAGCTCGGCGGTCAGGCCCGGGGCGGTGGCGTCGTCGCCCACGGGGACCTCGGCCCGGGTGTGCACGCCCCCGGCGTCGAGGGCCTCGACCACCTCCATGATGCAGACCCCGGTGGCCGCGTCGCCGGCCAGCAGGGCCCGCTCCACCGGGGCCGCCCCCCGCCACCGGGGCAGGAGCGAGAAGTGGACGTTGACCATGGGCAGCGCGTCCAGCACCTCGGCCCGGAGGATGCGCCCGAAGGCCACCACCACGCCGAGGTCGGCCCCAACGTCGAGGGCGTCGTCGACCCGGTCGGTGACCGGCAGGCCCAGCTCCACCGCCGCCGCCTTGACCGGCGACGGGCTGGTGGCGCCCCCCCGGCCCCGCCGTCGATCAGGCTGGGACACCACCAGGGCCACGTCGAAGCCGGCGTCCACCAGCGCCCGCAGGGCCGGCACGGCTGCGTCCGGGGTGCCCAGGAACACCAGCCGGCGGGGGTGGCGGGGAGGCGCGGTGGGCACGGGCGGGACGACCTCGGGGAAAGGGGCGGGGATCGGCCCATGGTGCCCGCTCCGGCGGGGCCGGGACGGTACCGGACCCGTCGGAGCCGGCGCGGGGACGGAGGACGGCGGGGTGGGCCGGCCGGTCAGGGCAGGGAGAAGCCGCCGGAGGAGGCCGGGGCCCCGCCGCCCGAGCGGGACAGCATCAGCTCCCGCACCGCCCGCTTGGCCTCGCGCTTCTGGTCCTCGTCCAGGCGCTCGGTCATGAGCACCCCGTCGAGGTGGTCCAGCTCGTGCTGGTACATGCGGGCCGCCAGCTCGTCGGCCTCGATGGAGACCTCGTTGCCGTCCAGGTCCAGGCCGGTGACGTGGACCTGCTTGGGCCGGGTGATCTCCCAGTAGAGGCCGGGGATGGACAGGCAGCCCTCGGAGTAGGTCCAGGGCTCGTCGCCCACCTCGACGACGTGGGGGTTGATGATGACCATGGGGCCGGGGTCGTCGGGGAGCTGGTACACGACGACCCGCTTGCGCACCCCGACCTGGGGGGCGGCCACGGCCAGGCCGTCGGCCTGGTACATGGCCTCGACCATGCCCTCGGCCACCCGCACCAGGGCCCCGTCGATGTCGGTGACGTCGTCGGCCACCTCCCGGAGCACCGGGTCGCCGATGATGCGGATGTCGTAGGCGGCCATGGCCGACCAGGGTACCGGCCCGGCCCGGTCGCCGGTCAGGCCCGGAGGGGGTCGACCTCGATGCGGAGGCGGCCGGTGGGCCGCTCCACCGCGGCCAGCGTGTCGCACAGCACCTGGTGGGTGGCGGCCCGGAGGCGCCACTCCCCCGCCCCGCCCTGGACCTCGACCCCCTCGGGGCGACCCAGGGCGGCCACGAAGGCCGGCGCCGCCGGGCCCGACACCAGGGCCACGGCCCGGAACGGGGCCAGGCCCAGGGCCTCACGGATCTCGGCCTCGGCCCCGCCGACCCGGGCCGGCGCGGCGTGGAGGGCGGCCTGGACCACCACGTCGTCGGGACGGCGGGTCTGGACCAGGACCCGGCCGTGCTCCTCCCGCCCCCGCACCAGGCGGGCGGCCCGGGCCAGCAGGGCCAGGGCCTGCTCCCGGGCCCGCTCCCGGGGCACCAGCAGCTCCTGGTCCAGGTCCAGGAAGGCCACGGCGTCGGCCCGGTCCACCCGGTGCAGGGCGGCCTCGGTGCCGATCACCACCCGGGAGGCGGGCCGTGGCGGTGGCAGGGAGCCGGCGGCCCGGGCCGCGGTGACCTCCTCCACCGGCTCGCCCACCAGGGCCTCCAGCTCGTCGCGGAGGCGGCTGACCCCGGGCCGCAGCACCCGGAACCGGGTAGCCCCGCAGAACGAGCACACCACCGGCCGCTCGACGCCGCACCGGGTGCAGCGCAGGCGGTCGGGGTCGGGCTGGGCCATGGCCCCCTCGCAGGCCGTGCAGGCCACCACCTCCCGGCACGTCGCGCAGGCCGACAGGCGGGAGCGGCCGGTGCGGTTGACCACGCACACCACCCGCCCGCCCCGACGCAGCAGGGCGGCCAAGGGCTCGGTCAGCATCCCGGCCGCCGGGTCCTCCTCCCGCCGGTCCACCACCTCCAGGGCCGGCCAGCCCCGGCGCTCCTCGGCCCGGCCCGGCTCCACCAGCCGGCCCCAGCGCAGGGCCTCCAGCGTGGGGCAGGGCGACACCAGCAGGGCCGGCACCCCGGCCCGGCGGGCCCGCTCCACGGCCACGTCCCTGGCGTGCCAGGTGGGCGAGGACTCCTCCTGGTACGCCTCGTCGTGCTCGTCCAGCACCACCACCCGGCCCAG
Source organism: Acidimicrobiales bacterium (assembly GCA_035630295.1). Lineage (NCBI taxonomy): Bacteria > Bacillati > Actinomycetota > Acidimicrobiia > Acidimicrobiales > Acidimicrobiales bacterium. The sequence continues at coordinate 22,368 of DASQKY010000046.1, forward strand.
CCGGGGCACCGGCGCCCAGGCCCCGGCCCGGGCCCCGACCACGGTGCAGCCCCCGGCCGCGGCCCGGGCCCACTCCCGGGCCGCGGCGGCCCCGGGCTGGTCGTGGGCCACGCAGGCCACCGGCAGCCCGGCCCGGCGCAGCCGGGCGGCCAGGGCCCGGGCCTGGTCGACCGCCGGGCACAGCACCAGGGCGTCCCGGTCCGGGGGCAGGGCGGCCAGGGTGGCCACCACCACGGTGTAGCGGTCGGCCGCCGGGGGCAGGCGCAGCACGGCCCGCTCGGCGGCCAGGGCGGCGGCCACGGTGGGCCCGGCCGGGACGGTGGCGGCCGGGACCCGGGGCGGGGGCGGGGCGGGCAGCGCGTCGACCCGCCCGGGCGGCGAGGCGGCCCGCAGGAAGGTGCGCCGCCGGCCGGCCCACCGCCAGGCGGCCCACTCGCTCAGGTCCACCAGGTCGGGCGGCGGGCCGACGCCGGTCAGGCGGGCCAGCGGCTTCAGCTCGACCCCGGGCGGCGTCTCGGGGGCGTCGTCGACCACCCAGGCCGCCACCCGCCGCCCGTTGAGGTCGACCCGCACGACGGTGCCCACCCCGACCCGGCCGGCGAACCGCTCGGGCACCACGTAGTCGAAGGTGCGCCCGATGCCGGCCACGTCGGGCACGACCCGCACGACGGGGCCCGTCGGCGCGACCGGGGCACGCTCCGGCACCCGCGGCCGGGCGAAGAGCTCGCCCGGGGCGGCGTCGTCCGGGGTCACCGGCGACCGTCGCCTGGCCTCGTCATCGCCGGGGTGCGGGACCCCGGCCGCCGGTGGCGGTGGGGCCGGTCTCCGGCACGGCCCGGGCGCTACAGGCCCAGGGCGGAGCGGACGGCGTCGACCCGGTTGGTGACCTCCCAGGGGAGGCCGGCGTCGCTCCGACCGAAGTGGCCGTAGGCCGCCGTCTTGGCGTAGATGGGGCGCCGCAGGTCGAGGTCGCGCACGATGGCGGCGGGCCGCAGGTCGAAGATGTCGTCCACGGCCTTGGCGATGAGGGCGGGGTCGACCTGCTCGGTCCCGAACGTCTCGACCAGCAGGGACACCGGGTGGGCCACGCCGATGGCGTAGGCCACCTGGACCTCGACCCGGGCCGCGGCCCCGGCCGCCACCAGGTTCTTGGCCACCCACCGGGCGGCGTAGGCGCCGGAGCGGTCGACCTTGGACGGGTCCTTGCCGCTGAAGGCGCCGCCGCCGTGGCGGGCCCAGCCGCCGTAGGTGTCGACGATGATCTTGCGGCCGGTCAGCCCGCAGTCGGCGTGGGGGCCGCCCAGCACGAACGTGCCGGTGGGGTTCACGTAGACCTTCAGGTCGGGCCGGGCCAGCCCCTCGGGCACCACGGGGGTGATGACCTGCTCGATGAGGTCGGGCTTGATGGTGCTCTCGGCGTCGATCCCCGGCGCGTGCTGGGTGGAGATCAGCACGGTGGTCAGGTCGACCGGCTTGCCGTCCTCGTAGTCGATGGTGACCTGGGTCTTGCCGTCGGGCCGCAGGTACGGGACGGTGCCGGCCTTGCGCACCTCGGCCAGGCGCTCGGCCAGGCGGTGGGCCAGCCAGATGGGCAGGGGCATCAGGTCCGGCGTCTCGTCGCAGGCGTAGCCGAACATCATCCCCTGGTCGCCGGCGCCCTGGGAGTTGAGGACGTCCTCGCCGGAGGTGCCGGCACGGGTCTCGTACGCGGTGTCGACGCCCTGCGCGATGTCGGGCGACTGCGGGTCGATCGTCGTCATGACGCCACAGGTCTTGCCGTCGATGCCGTAGTCGTCGTTGTCGTATCCGATGCGCAGGATCGTGTCGCGCACGATCCGGGGCACGTCGACGTAGGCCCGCGTGGTGATCTCGCCGGCCACGACGACGAGGCCGGTCGTGACCATCGTCTCGCAGGCCACGCGACCCGACGGGTCCTCGGCCAGGATGGCGTCGAGGACGGTGTCGCTGATCTGGTCGGCCATCTTGTCGGGATGGCCTTCCGTGACGCTCTCGGAGGTGAAGGTCCAACGGGACACGGTGTGGCTCCTGTCTGGGCTCGCCCAGGTGCTCGGGGTCAGGGATTGTGGCTGGTCGGCGGACGACCGGCGCGGATGGCGACGACGGCGTCGAGGATCGCGGTGGCGATCGCCTGCTTGTCCCGCAGGTCGATCGTCTCGGGATCCGTGTCCGGCCGCAGCAGCGTAACGGCGTTGGTGTCGTGTCCGAAGCCCACGCCCGGCGCGGACACGTCGTTGGCCACGATCAGGTCGAGGCGCTTGGCGACGAGCTTCGACGTGGCGTTGGCGAGCAGGTCGCTGGTCTCGGCGGCGAACCCGACGAGCACCTGACCGGGGCGCTTGGCCGCGCCGAGGCCGGCGAGGATGTCGGGCGTCGGCTCGAGCACGAGGTCGGGGACGCCCTCGTGCTTCTTGATCTTGCCAGGGGCGGCGGCCGAGGGCCGGAAGTCGGCCACGGCGGCTGCCATCACGACGACGTCGGCGTCCGGCTCGGCCTGCAGGGCGTCCTGCATCTGGGCGGCGGTCTCGACGGCGACGACGCGCACGCCGTGCGGCGCCGGCAGGTCGACGGTGCTGATGAGCACGACGTCGGCGCCGCGGGCTGCGGCCTCGGCGGCGACGGCGTAGCCCTGCTTGCCGGAGCTGCGGTTGGCGATCACGCGCACGGCGTCGATCGGCTCGCGGGTGCCACCCGCCGTCACGACGACCGTCGTGTCGAACAGGTCGTGGTGGTGCGGGTCGAGGAGACGGTCGGCGGCGGCGACGATGGCGGCCGGGTCGGCCAGGCGCCCGGCCCCGGAGTCGCCACCGGCCAGGCGGCCGACGGCGGGCTCGACGACGTGGACCCCGCGACGCCGCAGCGTCTGCAGGTTCT
>DASQKY010000047.1 GCA_035630295.1 Acidimicrobiales bacterium
CCACCTGCGGGCGCTACAGCGGGGATGAGCGCTACACCGAAACCTTCCGGGTCGCCTGACCCACATCAGCGAGCCCACCAGCTCGCACACATGAACCCTCGGCCGGTCCCCGCACCACTCGGTGCGGGGACCAGCCGCGTCTCTGACCTCCTCCGATCCCTTTTCGTTGTGTCTCGACCTCGCGCACGGGGCGCAACGCAACCTGTGTTCCACTGCGGAGCATCGGACACATGTTGTGCGCCGGTACACAACCCACCACGAATGGAGAGTTCACCATGAACAAGTCAACCCGCCGCCGTTCGATCGCGGCGCTACTCGCCGCTATCGGCTGCCTGCTCCTGATGGCCACGCCGGCCACCGCGGCCACAACAACACTCTACGTCCACGCCGGAACGCTCGACATCGACATCGACGGTGATCCCGAAGACGAGATCATCATCGAGGTCGGCGGCGAGGATCATACATGCGCTGACCCCGACGCCCCGCCGAGCGAGTTCATCGTGGATGACGATGGCACGACCACCACAGTCGAGGAGATCCGGATCGGTGAGCCCAAGGGTGGGGGCGTCTACGCCAGCTACTTCACCTTCGGAGGCAACGAGTATCAGCTCGACCTGGCGCTTGGTGATCCGAACGTTCTCGGTTTTGGATCGAACCACGGTGCGATCACCGGCACCCACCCGAACCAGAGTCTCACGCAGAACATCCTGTTGGAAGGATGGATCTCCACCACCAGCGACTGCGTTAAGGGTTCGGATATCTGCCACTTCGCCATCGAGATCTCGGTCAGCGGCGCTATCAACACAACAACCATGAGTGTCGGGCCTTTGAACGGCGGCGGCGCTCCCGCCGTCGACTTCTGTGACTCGCCGTTCGCCTCCCTGTCGGCGGGCGAGGCACTCGTCACAGGCCTCACGCTTGATGATTCGGTTCCGGTCTGAGGTTGCAAGAGCACTAAGAAATACTGAGGCCTTCGGTCTCTCTGTTGCAGGTGATCCCCGCACCACATCCGGTGCGGGGGTCGCCCGCGTCTGGGGGCGATCCCTCAAGGAGTGACGCCGGTGGACGTTGGCAAGGCCGCGCATGGGTGGCAACGATAGGAGGGCTACAAACGAGTGGGGCAAGGACCCTTTCGTGCGAGTCATTGGAAAGGGAACCGGTCGTGACGGGAGTGAACTTTGGTCGACGGCGGTTGTTGCGCCTAGCTGGTGCTGGCGTTGTGGTCACCACCGCTGGTGTGGGCGGCATGGCGAGCTCGGTTCTGGCACGGCCCAGTGGTGCGAGCGATCCGCCGACGCTGGATGAGTTCGATCGGCCGGCGGGTTTCCTTGCAGTTCCGGCTCGGATTACGGAGATCGTCGAAGGTTCGGTACGAGTCGAGCCTCTCGAGCCCCATCCTGAGGCCGAGGGGTGGGACTTGATCCCCGCCTTCGGATTCCCGCTAGGCGCGGAGCCCCGGGTGGGGGACAAGGTCACCGTGGGGGAGGCGGTCGAGGGCGAGGGCTTGGTGGCCGCTCCGTTGTGCCGGTGGGTGGAGGGTATCCCCGTCTCGGCCTCCAACGAGGGGTACGCCGTCGCCGAGCGTTTCACCATCCCGGCCGCTCAGATGGACCTGGAGTCTCGGGTGGCGTTGCAGGGGGCCGTGGCCGACGGCACCAGCCTGGCGGCGTGCCTCCTCGACACCAGTCTGGAGACCTCCGTGGTGCTGCAGGTCCGGGTCGTGCCCCCGCCGCCGCCCCCGCCCCCGCCGGCCGGGTAGCGCAGGGAACCAATGCTCGCTCTCACCGCGTTCGTCTTGGTGCTGGCCGTGCTGGTGCTGGTCGCGCTGTTCGCTCTCATGGACCAGTACCGGACCCTCGAGCTGGTGCGGGAGCACCTCGGCATCAACGACACGCCCCAACCGCTGCCCCATCCCGACCCGGCCCCGCGGCCCTCCGAGGCGGGCCTACCCGCGGAACTCGACACCGCCGGCCACCTCGTTCTGCTCTTCCTGTCGACCACCTGCGGCACCTGCAAGACGGTGGCCACCGCCCTGCGAGGCAAGCCCACCGCCCACCTCCACGTCGTGCTCAAAGCCCACTCACCGGCCGTCGGAGCGGAGTGGTGCCGCGAGACGGGCCTCCCACCCGAGCGCGTCACCCTCGACGTGACCAGCAGCGTGGCCGACGCCTACCAGCTCCGGACCACCCCGGCGGCCTACGTCCTCGACCGGGGGCAGGTCCTCCTGGCCCAGACCATCCCCTCCTTCCGCCAGCTCGCCCCGCTGCTGACCCCCGGCGCCACTGTCCTCCCCCGCCCACCCACGCCCGTGACCGCCGGACCCCAGCCCTCACCCGGGAGCCCATGATGGACTCGCACCTCACCGCACCGACCGACATCGACTGCGTCACCTACGACGAGGCCGACGACGTCGGCGCCCTGCTGACCAAGCGGATCAGCCGACGGCGGGGCTTGGGCGTCCTGGCCGGGGCCGCCACCGCTCTCATCGGTGGCCTGTCGTCGGCCTGCGGCATCATCCGCCGGGCCGATCCCTGCACGCCCGTCCCCTCGCCGGCGTGTTGCCACCTGGCCTCCTGCATCGAGTGCACGTGGGCCGGCAGCAAGGACCAGTACGCCTGCCCCGAGGGCTTCCAGCAGTCGTACTGGACCTGCATCGACGAGCTGGGCCAGTCGGTCGTGTGCGGCGAGTGCACCCCGGGCACCAGCTGCTTCCGGGGCCCGTTCGCCTGCTCCATCTGGTACTGAGCTGATGAGCACCACCTGGTGCGTGGCCCTGGCCACGGTGGCCGGCTTCGCCCAACTCTTCAGCCCCTGAGGACAGTCCTTCATCGGGATCATCCGCCCCTTCGTGCAAGGGGACTCGTCGCGCCGAGGCGCCGAGGGCCGGCACTTCCTCCCGGTCCTGGTCATCGCCCACGTCCTCACCGCGTCCATCATGGTCCTGGTGCTGCACCAGGTCGGCACCGTCGTCCTCGCATCCGTCGACTGGGACCTCCGAGTCGGCGTGCTCGCCGTCCTGGCCGTCGGCGGTGCGGCCGTCGACGTGCGGGCCGTTCTCCGGGGGGGGATGGCCGTCGGGTTGGCCCGTCAGACGCCCAAGGCCGTCGGCCACGACCCCCGGCGCCCTTGGTGGGTCACCCCCATCATTTGGGGCACCGACACCGGCCTGATCTGGACCACGTTCCGGGTGTCGTCGACGTCGTGGGCGCTCCTCGCCGGCGCGCTCCTGGCCGTCGTCCCCCCATGGGCCGGCGCCGTCTACGGCGTCGCCTTCGCCGTGCCGCTCAGCGTCTCGGTCTTGACCGGCCGAGGAACCCGGGTCGGGCAGGTCGGCAGCCGGTTGACGACGGTCTCCACCCAGGTCGCCCAGGTGGCCGGCGCCTCTGTGCTCGCCCTCCCTCTGCTCGTGGCGCTGATCGGCTGACGGTGCGCAGGCGCGGGAGGCGGTGTCGGCGCCCTGCCGCCGCTGCCCACCCGGGGGGCCGTCGATGAGCGGGGGCGGCCTACGCTGCCCCGTGGGCCGCCGCCGGCGTACGGGAGGACATCGTGTCGGGCGTCGGCTCCAGGACCACCAGGGCGCCGGTGAGGGCCTCCAGGCGGGCCCAGGAGGCCACCTCCTCCTCGGCGGTGAGGAGAATCACCTGCGGGCTGCCGGCCGAGCGGGACAGCAGCTCCAGCAGGGGGGCCTTCAGGCCGCCGTCGAGGCCGGTGAAGGGTTCGTCGATGACGAGGGGGAACGTCTCGCCCAGGTCGCCGAGGGTGCGGGCCCGGGCCATGCGGGTCAGCAGGGCGTGGGCCAGGTCCGAAGCCAGGTCGCTGTTGCCGGGAGCGCTGGAGGACATGACGCCCAGGTTGCGCACGTCGGCCCGCAGCCGGGCGGCCACCGCGATGTCGCCGTGGTGCTCCAGGGCCCAGTCCACGCTCACGTCGCCGGCCAGCTCGAACCACTGGGCGGCGGCGGCCCGGTGGTCGGTGGCCGCGGCCAGCACCCGGCGGCGGGCCTGCTCGCTGGAGACCAGGCCGTCGACGCGCTGCACGTGGAACCCGAGGTACGACTCGGCCCCGGCAGCATCGAGGGCCTCCTGCTCGTGCTGGCGGGCCCGGTCGGCCCGGGACCGGTGCCAGAAGGCCACGGCCAGGCTGGCGGCGGTGATGGCCACCAGCGGCACGGCCAGCAGCGGGTTGGCCAGCAGGGCCGCCACCGTGCCCACCACCCCCACGGCGGTGACGCCCCGGGCCAGGCGCGTCGCCCGGTTCATCGATCCCAGGGCCTCCTCCAGGGACGTGTGGCGGCGCTCGATGCGGTCGATGATCTCGGCGTCCTCGGGGGCGGTGCCCGAGGCCAGGGCCTCGGCCTGCAGGGCCTCGTCGGTCACCCGCACCCGGGCCGCGGCGGCCCACAGCGCGGTCTGGTCGACATCGGCCAGCCGTTGCACCACGGTGTCGGCCTGGGCCTGCACGGCCAGGTCGGCGTGGGTCACCTTCAGAGCCCGACGGGCGCTGGCCACGTCCAGGCCGTGCTGGGCGTAGAGGTCGGCGCCGCCGCTCTCGGCATCCGGCGTGATGTCGGTGGCGGCCTCCACATCGACCAGCCGGGCCCGCCCGTTGACGGGTCGGAACACGGCCAGGTGACGGCCGCCGTCGGTCACTACCTCCAGGTGGATGCCGGGGCGGCTGGGGCCCAGAGCGCCGAGCAGCTCCCCGGCCAGGCTCTCGCGCTCGAGTTCCCCCAGGCCGGTGATGACCGTCAGCCGGGGGTGGAGGTCCATCGCGATCGTGTGGCGTCCCGCCTCGATCACCATCCTGCTCATGCGCACCCAGCGCCTGTCGGCACCACCGAAGCCGAGTTGAGCCCGGCGCCCTGTGCGACCTGGGCCGGTACGGGGAGGAGCTGTGCCTCCAACCCCGCCCCTCGGACGGCTCCGCACCCGCTCCGGTCGAGGGGGGTGGCGGCCCGGGGACGCCGCCCGCTCCAGCCCCGGCCGGGGCCCGCCCGGCGGCCCCCACGCCGCACCCCAGAGCGTCCCGCGCGGGCCGGCCTGACCCGCTTAGGGAGCGGCCCGTCGGCGCGCCTAGGATGCTCCCTCGGCTCTCCGGCCGTGCGCCGGAACCGCCGCGCCTCCTTAGCTCAGTCGGCAGAGCGTTTCCATGGTAAGGAAAAGGTCGTGGGTTCGATTCCCACAGGAGGCTCCCAACACTTGGCTCCGGTCCGCCGGCGCAGCCCTGACCAGGGCGACGTAGCTCAGTTGGTGAGAGCACTCGGCTCATAATCGAGGGGTCGTCGGTTCGAACCCGACCGTCGCCACCACATCCGATCACCACCCCCCAGGGGCCGGGCGTTGCCCGGGCCCTCGGACGCGCCGAGGAGGCACCCACCCATGGCCAAGGAGAAGTTCGAGCGGAACAAGCCGCATCTGAACATCGGGACGATGGGTCACATCGACCATGGGAAGACGACGCTCACGGCTGCGATCACGAAGACGTTGCACGATGCGGATCCGACGACGGCGTTCACGC